>JBARVN010000151.1:0-2589 GCA_049646285.1 Albidovulum sp.
CGCCCAGACGGTGCGGGCGGTCTTGTTGGCGATAACTGGGCGTTGATGGGTATAGCTGTAGAGCGCGAGGTTGCCCGGCAGATAGACACCGCCACCCGGAAACCCTTGCACCAAGTTCTACACGATCGGATCCGTGCTCTGCCACACACTCGTCCCCACCTCGCGGTTGCGCATGGTGAAGAACTGGTTGACGTAGGCGGTTTCCCCCTGAGGCCCGAGCTTGATGACCCGCTCGCCCGCATCGTCATATTTGTAGCGCATCGTGTGGCCGTTATCGGCCGCATCCACTACACCAAGTGGACCGACGCGGCAGGCAACGACCGCTACGGCTGCGAGATCATCGCCGAAAAGGTCGACTTCCTCAGCCGCCCGAAATTGGCCGAGAACGAAAACCCCGAGCTGGTCGACCGCGACGACGAGATCCCGTTCTGAGTATCCGTCATGCGCAAGCCTCTTTCGGGACCCAAAAGCGATCGGCTTTGACCAAAGCATTCGCAGTCTCGATCAGCTTGCGCATGACGGCCACGATGGCGACCTTCGCAGGTTTGCCATCGGCTCGGAGCTGCGCGTACTTTTTCCTGAGATCAGGATTGAAACGCGCGGCAACGAGGGCTGGCATGTAGAGGGCGTCTCGCAGGACCTTTCTGCCACCGCTGATAAATGACTTTCCTCGCCATTGCCCCGATTGGCGATTGTGGGGTACGAGGCCCGCCAAGCTTCCCGCCTGTTTTCGTTCGAGCGCCCCGATCTCTGGCAGAAAGGTCAGGATCATCCCGGTGGCAACCGGACCGAGCCCTGGAATGGAGCTGAGAATGGCGCGTTTTCTGGCGTAAGCTTGGTCATCGGAAATCAGCTTGTCGATTTCCTTATCCAGTTCTTTGATCTGGCGATCGACCATGCGCAACCGTTCGGCTGTCTGGCGCTTCAGTACTGGGTTTGTCTGGGTCTGTCCCCGGTTCCGCAGTCGCGTCCGCTCTTTTACAAGACCAAGCCGCGCGACATGCAAGTCTTTGAGCTCGTGTAGGTTTTCTGAATGCGGATCGTCCGGTTCCAAAGATAGAACTGACCCCATCCGCGCGAGTGCGCGTGCATCCATCTCGTCAGTTTTCGTTCGCGTACCGGAGGCCTGGGCAAAGCGCCTGGCCTGCAGTGGGTTCACCTTTACCAACGGAAACTTCTCGCTCAAGGCTCGTTCCATTGCCCGGTGATAAGGCCCTGTCGGCTCATACACGATCCGTGCGACTGACTCCGTTCCAAGCCATTTCGTTAGCGCCCGAAAACCCTTTGGGGAGTTTTCGAACCGCGCCGCGGTCTCGTCTTCCAGCCGGTAGGCGTCGAGGCAGGATTTCGAAACGTCGATCCCTACGTTGCAATCAGTCATCTTCTCCATGTCCTATCCTTGTCATGCGTGATGCAAACACGCGTATCCGTTCAGGCCCAAGGTGAAGGCGACGGCTGACCAGACTCAGAAACGGTCCCAAAGACCACGAACGGGGCGGACCAGCCGTCGCCGCTGCCAGCCATAAATGGCGTGGCAGGCAGCGGCTCTTGATAACTCAGAAGTCGCTATCTTCATAAGACAAGGAACGGGGTCTCCCCTTGAGCCCGGCGGGGTTACCCGCCGGGTTCGGTCATTCTCAGCATATGTCAACCGCTCAGGGTAGACACAATTCTAAAATGAGAGTTTCGAGTCGGGAGGGAACCAGATCTTATCCGAATGGTGATCTTCTTGAAAAGCTCCTGATCTACCAACAAGTTGCCCAACGTGACTTGTCATCAAGGATGGCCCGTAGCAAGTTGAGGATGGCAGATGACACCGAGCATGGGCGGGCTTCAGGAATGACATCAATTGATCTCCTTGAGCCGCTTCAACGGCGCCGCTCTCGGTTGGAAAGGCTTGCAGATCAAATCAAGGCGCTAGACAGAGCCCGTGATGAGCTTCAGCGCGCGATAGCTGACTACAAGGCCTTCAGGCCGGAGATTGAAAAAGGCAAGATTGACAGCCTCGAGATTACCGCAACAAACCTTTCCACGAAAATCGCCGATCAAGAGACCAACAAGGTAAACCTGGACCGTCACCTTCACAGCGCAAATGCCGCCAAGGTCAGTCCGTTGGCGGTGTGGAAATATTTTACTGCAGAACAAAAACAGATCCGCTCCGAAGCATCGCGACTTGCGTCAGAACTTTCTTCGGCCAAGCAGCACTTGTCGAGGGAGCAAGAGGCGCTTTCCAAAGCCCGTGCGGACATCAATGCTGCCAGAAAACGCATTTCGGATCACGCGAATTTCGATCTGAACGATTCCGAGAAGCGACTTTTGCCTCTTGGACCGGAGATTGAACGGCTTAAGGCCGCTCGCGCTACCGACAACACCGAACTTGTGCGGATCGAGACCAAGATTCGCCCGCATACCCAAGAACTTGATCGTTTAAAGTCGGAGCTCGCCACTCTGAATGCTGACATCGCGCGCGCGGATCGCTTCGAGCAAGAACTTTCATCAGCGTCTAACAGCTACGAACGCGCCATGGTCCACAAGGAGTGCGAGGCAAAGTTCGGAACAGGAAGCCCCAAGCAGGTCGTCAACGACCGC
>JBARVN010000152.1:0-49781 GCA_049646285.1 Albidovulum sp.
CGTCCCCAGACGTCTGATCAGGAATATCAGCATAGTAAATCTGGTCCTTCCTCCCGGGTGGCGGGGGCAGGTTGGCGTGCTTCATGCGATCGGTCAAACGAAATGACGGCGCGCAAGGGTATATCCCTGCGCGCCGTCGTCAGATTGATCAGGCGTCAATCCACCACTTGTAGTGGTGATGTTCGAACGTCGGGTGCATATCGCCGCCACGCACATTCTCTTTGAAGTGGCGGTAGATTGACCGCCAGTACGGCTGGATCACCACACCTTCGTTTTGCATGATCGCTTCGATCTTGGCCATCACCTCGCGGCGTGCATCGGCATCCGCAATCGACATGGCTTCGGTCAGAAGGGCATCAAACTCTGCGTTGTTGAACGCCGTTTCGTTCCAAGCCACACCGCCCTTATAGGCCAGCGCCAGAACCTGCACGCCAAGCGGACGCATGTTCCATTCCGTCGCCGAGAACGGATACTTCAGCCAATCGTTCCAGAAGGTTGAGCCTGGAAGGATCGTCCGTTTGATGTTGATACCTGCATCGCGGATCTGTGCTGCAACCGCATCACACGACGCCGCTTGCCAGCCATCATCGAGCGAGATCAGTTCAAACTCGGTATCGGCATGGCCAGCCGCATCAATTGCCGCTTTTGCGGCAGCTTTATCGACAACCAGAGGCGGCAGTTCAGCGTATTCCGGATGGATCGGGCAGACATGGTGGTTTTCAGCCACCGATCCCAGCCCGGCATAGCCCAATTCCAGAATGACCGAATTTTCAACGGCCATCTGCATGGCACGACGAACGCTGGCGTCTTTGTACAGATCCGCTTCCTGATTGAAACGCACACATAGCGTTGCAGATGTGATCGCTTCGGACTTGGTCCAGCCCAGATCATCAAAGATCGACACGAATTCGCCGTCGGTGCGGTGCACCATATCAATCTCATCCGATTCGGCCGCGGCCGCGAATGAGGACGGGTCAGTGCCAAGATCGATATATTCGACGCGATCCAAGTATGGGCCGCCATAAACCTCGGTGCCCCACCATGTGTGATCAGCATTACGGGTCAGAACCTGCTTGACGCCCACATCGTTCGATTCCGGCAGATACGGACCAGTACCAATCGGGTTCGTTGACGGATCACCATTGTCATAGGACGCATGCACAACTGCGGCAGGGTAATCTGCCATGCCTGGGATGATGGTGATATCTGGCGCCGGCAGCGTGATCTTGACCGTGTGGTCATCGACAACCGCAATTGCGCCTTCGCGGGCCATTTTGGTCGTTTCGTCGACCAAAGCGCCCATGCGTGCGGCCATCGAGTTACCCTCAACATTGGCATCACACCAGCGCGTGATGTTGTTGGCCACGTCGGCTGCGGTAAAATCGTCGCCATTGTTCCACTTAACGCCCTTGCGGACATTCAAAGTATATTCAGTGGCGTCGTCGTTGGTTTCCCAGCTTTCCACCAACATACCCCGGAAGGTACCGTCCGAATTGTATTCAACCAGATATTCCAGCCACCCGCGGGTGAAGTTGGACAATTCAGACCAGTCGAAGGTCCGCGGGTCTTTCAGGCCCTTGGTTTCCAGCTGACAGCGAATAGTGCCGCCCGGCTTGCCCATTTCTTGCGCTTGGACTGGGGCGTCGAGGCCCAGAAGGCCGTAAGCGACCGCAGTAGATGCACCCAGCGCAGATGCGCGGGTCATGAATTCTCGACGGCTCAACTGTCCGTTGCGGCATTCTTCGGCATATTTGGAAACAGCCGGATGGATTTCCGGCGTAAAGTGTTTAGTCATGTGTTCTCTCCCTGCGAGACCTTAGGTCTTCTTTCAAGCAACGTTTCGTTAGGCGCGAATGCTCCTGACGTAATTTTATTGCTCACTACCTTATTGCGCCCTTTTTTTGAACCGAGGTCAATGGTGTATTCCGGCAATATTTGTCGGAAACCGACACATCTGCGCGATCCAAGTCGACTCAGCCGCCTTTACGAAAGGCCGATGGCGTTTTTCCAGTACGGTGTTGAAAGGCCCGTGTAAAATACGCCGCGGACGTATACCCAAGTGTCTCTGACACCCTTGCAATAGGTATCTTGGTTTCGCTCAACAATACGCGCGCCTCAAAGATGACGCGATCATGCAGCAGATCCGAAGCGGACCGGCCGCAGGTTTGATTGCACACTCTGGTCAGATGCGTCGATGTTACACCAAGCGCGCGCGCATATTCTGCCACGCCTTTGCCCGAGCGGAAATTGCTTTCCAACAAAGACGTATACCGCGCGGCCAAACGTCGGGCTGCATCGGGCTTTTTTTCATCTGCGCGCGCAAGCTCGACATGGCGCTCCAGCCAAACGCCAAGCAACCCCAAATGGTGCTGTGCGGCCCGGTCGGCGCTGGGGCGCCCGCTGTCCAACTCTCGCTGAATATTGTCAATCAGCCCTGAAAGCTCGGCCTGCGGGCCTGCGTCGCGAATACGCAGATGCTGGGCCGTCAGGGGAAGTTCAACATCACAGCCGCGCCCGAAAAACACAGCAGTTCCATGTGTTTGCGCGCCGACCTCAAACCCATGCATCACACCTGCGGGGATAAACACCGCATTGTGGGCGCCGTAGCCGCGCGTAACACCGCCAACCGTGATTCGTCCTTGCCCGCGTGTAAACCAAAGCAAAATGGGTTCGGAATGAGAGCGCATTGCCTCAACGCGCCACCGCCCACCCGCAGCCAGCCGAGGTACCGGCACCAGACGCAGCCGAGACCGGTTTGAATCGACGTCGTCCTTGATCGCCAGATCTGGTTTTTTTGCTGACATTCTTTTCGCTCCGCTGTCTGAAAACTGCGACAGTGGCGTGCCGGTGAAAAGCTTCAAAAGGTAGCCCTCGAATTCGCGCATGAGCGGGTAGCGCGCGGTTTGGTCATTGTGCTTCGGCGCGACTTTAGTGTGAAAACCGACAAAAACCAAGATTTATTATTGGAATCATAGGCATCAGCGTCAATCTGCTCAGATTTTTTCTGGCGCGATCCAATTCCATTTGACCATGCGGCTGCGAAACCAACTGCGCTGACGCTTGGCATATTGGCGGCTGGCGATCTGCGCTGCCGCTATGGCCTCATCCAGATTTTGCTCGCCTCGCAGATGTGCCACAAGTTCGGGCGCGCCAATTGCACGCGCCCAAAGGGCACTAGGTTGCCAGTGGGGCAGGTTCTCGCGCACCTCATCCAATGCGCCTTGGTCCACCATCTGCACAAACCTTTTGTCAATGCGGTCCACCAGCCAGTCCCGCTCCGCATCGATCACAAATGCGGCAGTCTGATCCAAGGGCAAAAGCGGTGGTCCGGTTTCGTCCTGCCAGCTTGCCAATCCGCGCCCCGTTGCGGCTTGTACCTCCCACGCACGCTGCACTCTGGCCGGGTTCTTGCAGTCAATTCGCGCGGCCGTTTCAACATCAATCTCGGCCAGCAGTGCAGCCAGCCCATCGGTTTCAAGCCGGGCGTCCGCTTCGGCGCGTATCGCAGCCGGGGTCGCCGGGATCTCGGCCAGTCCTTCGGTCAAAGCGGAAAAATAAAGACCCGTGCCGCCGACAATTATCGGCCGCTGACGATTTTGCAGCAGGGACGAAACCGCACGAAGCCAATGGCCGACAGACCAGTTCTCATCGCGCTCAAGATGGCCGTACAGATGATGCGCGGCGCGCGCTTCATCTGCACCGCTTGGGCGGGCGGACAGGATCCTCCAGCACGCCCAAACCTGTAGCGCGTCGGCATTGATGATCACGCCGCCCTGCCGCTCGGCAATTTCCAGCGCGAGTGCCGACTTGCCCGATGCTGTTGCCCCGGCGATTAATACCGGTGTCGTGGGATTAATATTATTAATGAAATCCAGTGCCTTGCCCGCCTTATCTTATAGAGCTATTTCAGCGCAGCCGTATTACCCACGCCTTTCGCAGTTTGCGAGGTTGAACCCGCCACCGATTTCCTTCATTTTGCGCCGGATCAGGATCAGCGGCAAGCGGAGCAGCACATGGATGGGGCAGAAGAACCCAAAGTCACCTATAAACGCGTCCTTCTGAAGATATCCGGAGAGGCGTTGATGGGAGATCTCGGGTATGGGCTTCACCCGCCGACGGTCAGTCGCATCGCAGCCGAAGTAAAATCCGTGCACGATCTCGGGGTTGAGATTTGCATGGTCATTGGCGGCGGCAATATTTTCCGTGGGCTGCAAGGCTCGGCCCAAGGGATGGAGCGGACGACGGCAGATTACATGGGCATGCTGGCCACCGTGATGAATGCGCTGGCCATGCAAGCCGCGCTTGAGGCGCTGAAAATCCATACGCGTGTGATCAGCGCCATTCCAATGGATCAGGTGTGTGAACCCTACATCCGCCGGCGCGCTGTTCGCCACCTTGAAAAGCAACGTGTTTGTATCTTTGCGGCTGGCACGGGCAATCCCTATTTCACAACGGATACCGCAGCGACATTGCGGGCGAATGAAATGAGCTGCGAAGCGATTTTCAAGGGCACCAAGGTAGACGGTGTTTATGACATGGACCCCAAGAAACACCCTGAAGCGAAGCGCTATGACCGGGTCAGCTATGATGAAGTGTTGCAAAAACACCTGGGCGTGATGGATGCATCAGCGATTGCCCTGGCGCGTGATAACGGCCTGCCAATAATTGTTTTTTCGCTTGATGAACCGGGCGGGTTCAGAGGCATTCTGGCCGGGAATGGCACCTATACACTGGTGGGGCCTTGATCCTATATCCTTATCCGCCCGTTTTGTGGTAAACGGCGCGAAATACGCGTTCCGAAGACAAGAGACGGAAGAGTGAATGGCTGACGATATTGAAATTGATTTAGACGATCTTTCGCGACGCATGGACGGGGCAATGGCCTCCTTGCGGCAGGAATTTTCAAGTCTCCGTACCGGACGGGCGTCAGGTTCGATGCTCGATCCGGTGATGGTTGATGCTTACGGTTCGATGACACCGATCAACCAAGTGGGCACCGTCAACGTGCCCGAACCACGGATGGTCACCATCAATGTATGGGACAAGGCGCTGGTCGGCGTGGTTGAAAAAGCCATCCGCAATTCCGGACTTGGCATCAATCCGCAGCTGAATGGAACCATCATCATGCTGCCGATCCCTGAGCTGAATGAAGAACGGCGGCGTGAGCTGACCAAGGTGGCCGCGCAATACGCCGAAAACGCGCGCGTGGCGATCCGCAATGTGCGCCGCGACGGTATGGACCAGATCAAGAAAGCTAAATCCGACGGGATGAGCGAAGACGATCAAAAGCTCTGGACGAGTGAGGTTCAAGATCTGACCGACACGGCAATTTCGGGTGTTGATACTGCCCTTGATGCAAAACAGGCCGAGATCATGCAGGTCTAAGGACCGTTTAGCGATTGAAAGGGCAGGGCCAAATGGCCGCGAAAGACATAACAGGCGCCAGACCGGCCCATGTTGCGATTATCATGGATGGCAATGGCAGATGGGCCACGTCACGTGGCTGGCCTCGGCTTGTTGGTCACCGCCGGGGGGCAGAGCGCGTGCGCTCGATTGTCGAAGCTGCGCCCGGTCTTGGGATCCGCTACCTGACGCTATATGCATTCTCGACCGAAAACTGGAAGCGATCGACAGAAGAGGTCATTGGATTGATGACCATCTTTGCACGCTACATTCAAACCGAGGCTGAAAGACTGTCTGCCGAAGGTGTGCGCCTGAGGTTTATCGGTCGTCGCGACCCACTGGATAAAAAGCTGCAAAAGTTGATGGCCGGGATTGAGGCTAAAACGGCGGGCAATGATCGCCTGCACCTGACGGTTGCGATCAACTACGGTGGGCGCGATGAATTGCTGCGGGTCGCCCAAAAGCTGGCTGCGGACGTCGCGGAAGGGCGTATTGCACCTGACGCGGTGGATGAAAACACAATCGAAGCATTGCTCGATACACATGACATTCCAGATCCCGATCTGGTCATCCGGACGTCCGGTGAGACGAGGATTTCAAATTATCTTCTGTGGCAGTCGGCTTACGCTGAATATGAATTCACAGATACGCTTTGGCCCGATTTTTCGCCCGCAGAGCTGGGAACCATCTTGTCGCGTTTTGACCAACGTGAACGTCGTTATGGTGGCGAATTGCCAGCATGAGTGACGGGGGCAAATGGGGTGATCTGGCGCCGCGCGCGATGTCCGGCGTCGCTATGGCGGTTGGCGGGCTTTGGCTGGTGTGGCTTGGCGGGCTGTGGTTCGCGGCGCTGGCGGTGTTGGCCGCCGGTCTGATGATCTGGGAACTGTCCGCCATGACAGATCCGGGGCGCAGGCTCGAAGCGATCGTGATGGGGCTGATTGCCGCGGCTTCATTGGCAATCATATTCTGGATGAGGGCTACGCCCTACTATCTTGCTTTGTTGCTTCTACCGACCGTGATCGGGCTGTTGAGGCCCAAACGCCCGATGAAGCTGGACTTCGCGATCTATTCGGCCATGACCATGTTTGCCAGCTACGCTTTGGTGGCCTTTCGCGAAGGCTATGGCATGGCGTGGCTGTTGTGGTTGATCCTTGTGGTCGTTGTGACGGATATTGCAGGTTATTTCGCGGGCCGGATATTTGGTGGCCCGAAGTTCTGGCCGCGCTACAGCCCCAAGAAAACGTGGTCGGGCATTGTTGCAGGGTGGATCGCAGCCGTCGGCGTGGGGTCTGTGTTTATGCTCGCTACGTCAGCGGACAGTCGTCTTTTGTGGGTCTCGGCACTATTGGCCTTTGCATCCCAGCTTGGCGACATCGCTGAAAGTGCCATCAAACGGCGGTCTGGTGTGAAAGACAGCTCAAACCTCATTCCCGGTCACGGCGGGCTGATGGATCGCTTCGATGGAATGTTGGGTGCAGCCCTGTTTATGCTCGCGGTGGCATATGTGATTGCTGTTCCCGTGATCCGGTTTTGATCTGATGCGCCGCGTATCAGTGTTTGGTGCCACCGGCTCAATCGGCGAAAGCACGTTTGATCTGTTGATGCACCAAGGTGGGCGGGACCGTTACCACGTAGTGGCGCTGACGGCCGGGCGGAATGTCAAACGGCTGGCAGAACAGGCGCGTGCTTTGCGCCCTGAGATTGCTGTCATCGCAGATGAAGCGTTGTTGCCCGAGTTGCGGGATGCGTTGTCAGGTATGGGCATTGCCACGGCCGCCGGGGCTGGAGCGATATCTGACGCCGCATGTCGCCCAGCGGATTGGGTTATGTCTGGTATTGTCGGGGCCGCAGGACTTGCGCCGGGGTTTCAGGCGCTCGCCCATTGTAAGACACTGGCGCTGGCAAACAAAGAAAGCCTTGTGACCGCCGGACCGTTGCTGATGGCCGAGGCTGCACGCCACAAGGCGCGCATTTTGCCCGTCGACAGTGAACATTCCGCCGTGTTTCAGGCGCTTGGCGGCGAAGATATCAATGCCGTTGAACACATCACGATTACCGCCTCTGGCGGTGCCTTCCGGGATTGGCCGCTGGATCAATTGGCGCATGCCACCGTGGAACAGGCATCGACCCATCCCAATTGGTCAATGGGGCAGCGCATCACGATTGACTCGGCTTCCATGTTTAACAAAGCATTGGAGGTTATTGAAACATATGAATACTTTGGCGTATCTTCGGATGCAATCGCCGTGCTTATCCACCCCGAATCCTTGTTGCACGCGATGGTGGGTTTCCGGGATGGCGGTATGATCGCGCATCTGGGTGCGCCGGATATGCGCCACGCAATTGGCTATGCACTGAATTGGCCGGAACGCCACCACCTGCCGGTCGCGCGGCTTGATCTGGCCAAAGGTGGGCAGTTGACGTTTTCTGCCCCCGATCTTGCTCGCTATCCTGCTTTGCGGCTTGCACGCGAAGTGATGGCCGCGGGCGGGTTGGCCGGCGCTGCATTCAACGCCGCGAAAGAGGCTGCATTGGATGCGTTCGTTGCCGGGCAGATCAGTTTCACAGCAATGGCCGGAGTGGTAGAAGAGACGCTTTCAATACTTTCAGGGCAGGGTGGTCTTGGCAAAGCGCCTTCCAATCTTGATATGGTGCTGGACATGGATCAAACGGCCCGCCGCGTCGCAGACAATTTTATCAGCCAAATGAACAGGACCTGAGTTTTGGATTTTCCCGCCCTTTTGAGTTCGCTTGTCGGTCACGGCTACACAGTCATTGCTTTTGTCGTGGCGCTTTCAATTATCGTCACCGTGCATGAATACGGGCACTATATTGTCGGACGCTGGTCGGGCATCCATGCTGAGGTGTTTTCGCTGGGATTTGGCCCGGTGCTTTATAGTCGTCTGGACAAGCGAGGCACCCGCTGGCAGATCGCAGCCTTGCCGCTTGGCGGATACGTTAAGTTTCTTGGTGATGCCAATGCCGCCTCAGCCGGAGCGGACGAAGGCACCATGGCGCGGTTGTCCGTCGAGGAAAAACGCCACACCATGCACGGTGCCCCGCTATGGGCGCGGGCTGCGACGGTGTTTGCCGGACCCATGTTCAATTTCATTCTGTCGATATTGGTTTTTGGTGCGCTGCTGTTCGTGTCGGGGGTGGCAACTGAGCCGCCACAAGTCTCTGCGCTTAAGCCGCTGCCATTCTCTCATGATCTCAAACCGGGTGACAGAATTTTGGCCGTAGATGGCCAGGAAACGCCGGATTACAAAACGCTGGGCGAAATCGCCGACACGTTGCCGGACAGCGCGACCGTTGACTACCGGGTTATGCGAGACGGCCAGCAGCTGTCCGTGACTGGCCCAACGCTGATGCCACCGCTGATTTTGGGGGTGCAGCCCAAAAGTGCTGCACTCGATGCCGGATTGAAATCGGGCGATGTGATCCTCTCGATGAACGGAATTACCACGGTAAGGTTTACGGATCTTCAAGAGATCATCAAAGCCGGGAAAGGCGGGCCGGTTACGTTGAACGTATGGCGTGACGGAGAAGAGTTTGAAACAACACTGATCCCGCGTGAACGGCCCGTACAATCAGAAGATGGCGGGCTGTCGACCGGATACCAAATCGGAATCAGCTCAAGCTTTGTGTTTGAACCGGCAACAAGAGCCCCTGGGCTTGGCGAGGCATTCCAGGCCGGTACGGGCCAGACATGGGGGATCATCAAGGGCACGTTTACCGGACTGTCCGCGATGTTTGGCGGGCTGATTTCAACATGCAATCTGAACGGCCCGCTCGGCATTGCACAAGCAACCGGTGCCGCGGCATCCGAAGGTATTATTCCCTTCATATGGCTCATCGCCGCACTTTCCACCGCAATTGGTCTGCTAAACCTCTTTCCAATCCCGGTTCTTGATGGCGGTCATCTGGTGTTTCACGCCTATGAATGGGCCTTTGGGCGTCCGCCGCCTGACCGGGTTTTGAATGCAGCAATGATGGTGGGTTTGTTGTTGGTTCTTTGCCTCATGGTCTTTGGCCTGACCAACGATCTCTTCTGTGCCTGACGGGCGTCATTGGCGCATTCCCGCCGATCTTGCGCCGCAATGCCGCCATATTTGCCGCCTACCTTTGATGCGAAGCCAAACGTATCAAAACAAAGGCATCGGCCATGCAAATGATCCAGACCAGCTATCGCGGATTTTCTCTTCTGCTCGATATCGGCCTCGACCGGATCTTGATCCCGCTGGCGATTGTTGTCGGGCTTGCAGGCGGCGCCATGATTGGTGCTGAACTTGCCCGTTTCCAGGTGCCTGACAGCCAGACAATTCACTGACCTTTAAAACTATCTCCCTGTCGTCTGAAATTCCGGCGCGGTCCTTGTCAAAGGGCCGCGCTAGGCCTTTTGACAAGGCCGATCTTTCCCGGTAGTCACGTTCTCAGAACACTGACAATACAATTTCAGGGGGCAGATCATGTTGGCTTATGGGCGCATTGGATCGGAACACGGGCAGGGCCTCCGCAATGGCCTGGTCACGACAATTTTTCTTATAATTACAACGATTTTGGCGCTGAATTCCACGCCGGCTCAGGCGCAGAACTATTCGTTTTCGAACATTGTTGTTGAAGGTAATGAAAATATCGAGTCCGCAACGGTTGCGAAATTTGCAGGAATCGTCCGGGGGCAGGCGGTGACAGATGCCGGGCTGAACGATGCCGTGCAGCGGATTGTTGCCTCAGGATTGTTTGCATCGGTGGACGTGGTGCCGTCGGGCGGCACGCTGATTATTCGGGTCACCGAAAACCCGGTCATCAACATCATCAACTTTGAAGGCAATCGGCGATTGAAGGATGAAAACCTGGCAGAGGTTGTCAAGTCTCAGTCTCGCCGGGTTTATTCAGCGTCGCAAGCCGAGGCGGATGCCGCCGCGATCGTACAGGCCTATTCTGACAGTGGGCGACTGGCCGCGCGTGTTGAACCGCGCGTTATTCAGCGTGACGGCAATCGTGTGGATCTGGTGTTCGAAGTGCGCGAAGGCCGTGTGACCGAAATTGAGCGTCTGAGCTTTACCGGCAACCGGTCCTATTCCGATCGCCGCTTGCGGCAGGTTCTGGAAACCAAAGAGGCTGGCATTCTTCGCAATATTATCCAGCGCGACACGTATATCGCGGACCGGGTCGAGTTCGACAAACAGCTTTTGACAGACTTTTACCGCGCGCGGGGCTATATCGACTTTCAGGTTCTGTCAGTCTCACGCGAGTTTTCGCGCGAACGCGATGCGTTTTTCCTGACCTTCGCTGTGCGCGAAGGGCTAAGCTACAAGTTCGGGAATGTGACGACCGTCAGCGAGTATGAAGGCGTAGACGTTGCAGACTATGCAAAGACAATGCGCATCCGGTCGGGTGCTGTTTATTCCCCGACGGCCGTAGACACTGCGATCAACAAGATGGAAGCCGTAGCACTGAAGCAGGGCGTGGATTTCATGAACATCGTGCCCCGCATCACCCGCAATGAGCGCAACCAGACCCTTGATCTGGTTCTAGCCCTCACCCGCGGTCCGCGCGTGTTTGTCGAGCGTATCGACATCGAAGGCAACGCAACCACTCAAGACAAGGTGATCCGGCGGCAGTTTCGAACCGTTGAGGGTGATCCGTTCAATCCACGCGAAATCCGCGAGGCCGCCGAACGCGCCCGCGCGCTGGATTTCTTTGCCACAGCGGATGTGAATGCGCGGCAAGGCACCGCGCCTGATCAAGTCATCGTCGATGTGAATGTCGAAGAAAAGCCGACCGGGTCGCTTACCTTTGGGGCCAGCTATTCGGTTTCAAGTGGCGTGGGCCTTAACATCGGCCTGTCAGAAGCGAACTTTCTTGGCCGTGGCCAATTTGTCAGCGTCAACTTGTCGTCGGGCACAGACAACCAAAACAGTTCATTTACATTTGTTGAGCCGGCCTTTCTGGACCGCGATCTTCGATTCCGCATTACCGGCTACTACAACACCACCGACAACGACAACGCGCTCTATTCGACCAAACGCATAGGCTTTTCACCTTCAATTGAATTCCCGTTGTCGGAGTTCGGGAAGTTGGAGCTGCGGTACAAGATCGCACAAGATGAATTGTTTAACGTAAGCACCAGTTCCTCAGCTCTCTTGCAGTCCGAGCAAACGCGCGGCGCAGAAATCAGCAGCTCCCTTGGCTACACCTTCACCTACGATACGCGCATTTGCGGGCTGGACCCGAACCGGTCGCTCAGGTTCAGCTTTGCACAGGATTTTGCGGGCGCGGGCGGGGATATAAAATCCATTTCGTCAACGGCCAAGGCTACCTATCAGCTCAAAGCCTTCCGCGAAGAGGTCACGTTCAGGGCGGACCTTGAAGGTGGTGCGTTGATCACGCGCGGCGGGCGCGACAGCCGGCTTCTGGACCGGTTCACGGGCAACGGCAAGATCCGGGGCTTTGAGCCAAACGGCATTGGTCCGCGTGATATTGCCGCTACAAATAACGATGCGGTTGGGGGTAACTACTTTGCCGCTGCACGGCTTGAGGCAGAATTCCCGCTTGGCCTGCCCGAAGAATACGGGATCAGCGGCGGTCTTTTTGCCGATGTAGGCTCGGTCTGGGGGCTCGACAATACCACCGGCACCGGCACCATCGATGACGATTTCCATCTGCGATCCTCCATTGGGTTTTCGGTTTTTTGGGATACGGCGCTTGGCCCGCTGCGCTTCAACTTCTCAAAAGCCATCAACAAGGAAATCTATGACAAGGAGCAGAGTTTCGACTTTACGGTTTCGACTCGGTTCTGATGGCCTGGCGCATAACAACTTTGCCAGGTGCTGCATGCGTGGCGCTTGGTTTGGCATTCGCGCCAGTGGCGGCTATTTGCCAGGAAAACACTCAATCTCAGATCAGTCCGATCCTGACCCTCGATCAGGATCGGCTTTTTGCCGGAACGCTCTGGGGAAAGCGGGCTGCGGCCCGGATTGAGGCCGCATCAGAAGATCTTTCTAGCGAAAACCGCAAGATCGAGGTGGAGTTGATCGCCGAAGAAAAATCTCTTACCGAGCGCCGGAGCGGAATGCCCGCTGACGAGTTTCGGACGGCTGCCGAGGCCTTTGATGCCCGCGTCACTGAAATCCGCCAATCACAAGATACAAAGGCCCGCGCCATCGGCCGTATGCGGGAAGATGAACGCCAGCGCTTTTATTCAAGCGCCTTTCCGGTGATCGGGGATGTGCTGCGCGCCCGCGGCGCAATGGTGGTGTTGGACAGCCGCGCGATATTTCTGTCAGCGGATTCAATCGACATCACCGATGAGTTGATCGCACGTATCGATGAGACGCTTGGTGCTGGAAGCGATGAAGCCGCTCCGGAAGATCCGTCAGTGGCGCCTGCACCCACCGATACCAAGAACTAAGGGCCCTTCTTGCCAGCCGCAATGTGAGTTGGTAGCAAGGCGCGAATGTTTGGACGCCATTGGGGCAAGGAGACCGCATGACCGAGGCAGCACCAACCGAGGCCGATATCCATCTGATTCAGCAGATCATCCCCCATCGTTACCCGTTTTTGCTTATCGACAAAGTCCGAGACATTGTTCCGAATAAAAGCTGCGTTGGCATAAAGAACGTGACCTTTAATGAACCCCACTTTCAAGGGCATTTTCCATCCAAACCGATCATGCCCGGTGTCACGATCGTGGAAGCGATGGCGCAGGCCGCTGCGGTCTTGGTTGGCATATCGATGGATGTGGTCGGGCGCGATTTGCTGACCTATTTTCTGTCAATCAACGACTGCAAGTTCCGGCGCATGGTTGTGCCCGGTGACGTGCTTGAGTTGCATATGACGGTGAAACGCGGTGGTGGCAAAATCTGGAAATTCCATGGGCGCGCCATGGTGGGCGACGAAGTGGCCTGCGAAGCGGAAGTCACCGCGATGATGGATCTCAGGGACTGAACATGACCATTCACGCCAGCGCAAATATCCACCCGACCGCACATGTGGAAACGGGTGCCCAGATAGGGGCCGGTTGTCAGGTTGGCCCCTTTGCGTTGATTGGTGCCTCTGTGTGCTTGGCAGAAGGCGTCGAGGTGAAAAACCACGCGGTTGTCACTGGGCGCACGGATATCGGCCCGGACTGCGTTATTTTTCCGTTCGCGGTATTGGGTGAAATTCCTCAGGACCTTAAGTTCAACGGCGAGGCGACCCAACTGATCATCGGGGCGCGTAACCGTATCCGTGAACATGTGACGATCAACACAGGCACCGAAGGCGGTGGCGGCATCACCCGTGTTGGCGATGACTGCCTGATCATGGCGGGCGCCCATGTGGCGCATGATTGCCAGATTGGCAACCGTGTAATCCTTGTGAACAACGCGGCTTTGGCCGGCCACTGTGTGCTTGACGATGAAGTTATCGTCGGCGGGCTCTCGGGTGTGCATCAGTTCGTTCGGATCGGGCGCGGTGCGATGATCGGGGCGGTGACGATGGTGACGGCTGATGTCATCCCGCATGGGATGGTACATGGCCCGCGCGGCACTCTGGACGGGCTGAACCTGATCGGGTTGAAGCGACGCGGCGCGGGGCGCGCTGATATAGCAGCCCTGCGCGATCTGATCGCGGCGCTTGGCGAAGGCACGTTCCGGGACACGGCGCGCGCGCGGTCCGAGGCTGGGGACGTGTCCCCATTGGTGAAAGAAGTATTGGATTTCATCCTTGGCCCCTCGGACCGCTCATTCCTGACACCCCGATGAGCAAAACCGCGATCATCGCCGGGCAGGGCGCTTTGCCTGACCTGCTCGTCAAATCTCTTACGGCCAGTGGGTCTGTACCTGTTCTGGCCGAGATGGAGGGGTTTCCCGCAGATCTGCCAGGAATGGTGCCAATCCGGTTTCGCATCGAACGGCTTGCCGTGTTTTTGGATCATCTGGCCGATCTGGGCGTATCGCGCGTCATCTTTGGTGGTGCCGTCCGGCGCCCACGACTGGACCCGGAACTGATTGACGCCAAAACGGCGACACTCGTACCGCGTCTGTTAGGGGCAATGCAAAAGGGCGATGACGCTGCCTTGCGCGAAGTTGTCGCGATTTTTGAGGATTGGGATTTTGAGGTGGCTGGTGTGCAAGACATCGCCCCCGATCTGGTTCCCGGGCCGGGATATCTGACCGGTGCCCCCTCGGACGCCGACATGAAAGACACGGCGCACGCTGCCCGGATTGTAGAAGGTCTGGGCGCATTGGATCTGGGGCAGGGTGCGGTTGTGGCACAAGGCCTCTGTCTCGCGGTTGAAACGCTGCCCGGCACGGATGCGATGCTGGGTTTTGTGGCCGAATATGCGGGCCGTCTGCGCCCAGACCCCAAAGGCGCAAAAGGGGTCTTTTACAAGGCCCCCAAGCCCGGGCAGGACCGGCGCATGGATCTTCCCGCACTTGGCCCTGAAACCGTACACGCTGCAGCCCGTGCGGGGCTTGCGGGCATCGCATGGGAAGCAGGCGGCGTTTTGGTGCTTGATCGGACAGCCATGGTGGCTGCGGCCGACGAAGCCGGGATTTTCCTTTGGGCGCGCGCGCCATGAAACTGTTCCTCATCGCCGGCGAAGCCTCTGGCGACGCTCTCGGTGCGGCGTTGATGGCGGGGTTGAAGACGCTTTTGCCGGATGTGGCGTTCCACGGTGTTGGCGGGCCGAAAATGGAGGCAGAGGGGCTGACAAGCCTGTTTGCAATGGAAGAACTGTCGATCATGGGGTTGGTCGAGGTGTTGCCCAAATACCGGCACCTGAAACGCCGGATAGCTGAAACTGCGGCGGCGGTGACGGATCTTGCACCTGACGCCCTGATCACCATCGACAGCCCGGATTTTTGCCTGCGTGTGGCCCGCGCGGCACGCGGTGAAAACCGTAGTTTGAAAACGATACACTATGTTGCCCCAACCGTCTGGGCATGGCGGCCGGGCCGGGCAGCAAAGATGGCTGACGTGATCGACCATGTCCTTGCCCTTTTTCCGTTTGAGCCGCCTTATATGGAAGCCGCCGGGATGAGCTGTGACTTCGTTGGCCATCCGGTCGTGGCCGAACCGCGCGGAACCGCGAAAGACGCAGCCGCGTTTCGCGAGACGCATATGGTTGGTGCGGATCAGCCGCTGCTGCTTTGCTTGCCAGGGTCGCGCAGAGGCGAAGTTTTGCGCCTGATGGGCTGCTTTGAGAAGGCCCTGTCAGAACTGAGGGTAGGAAACCCTGGCCTGCGTGTTGCAATCCCTACGGTGCGCGGGGTGGCGTCGCTTGTGCGCGACATGGCCGCGCGGTGGGCATTCGCCCCTTTGATTCTGGAGTTGCCCGACGACAAACGCGCCGCTTTCGCCGCCGCTGACCTTGCCTTGGCCGCCTCGGGCACCGTCAGTCTTGAGCTTGCGGCCAATCGGGTGCCCATGGTCATTGCGCATGATTTCAACCGGCTGACCTGGTGGATGATGAAGCGGGCGGCTTTGATCGATACCGTGACCCTGGTCAATATCGTATCAGACAGCCGCACGGTCCCCGAATTCCTTGGCCCGAAATGCAGACCCGGCCCAATTGCCAAGGCCCTTGCCGGACTGATCGAAGAAGGCGAGGCCCGTGCCGCGCAACTCTCGGCGATGGACGTGACGATGGACCGCCTTGGCGATGGACGCGACGCGCCGGGCCTGCGGGCAGCGCGCTCGGTTCTTGCGCATCTTTCGTCACGCTGAAAAACCGCGGCGTTGTTCAGTGCCCGCGCCAGATCCAACCACCGCCGAGGATACGGCTGCTGTCTGCCTCATAGAACACACAAGCTTGCCCCGGGCTGACGCCGTCTTCTGGGTCCAAAAGCTCCACTTCGGCCTCGGTGGCTGATAGGGGCCGGATCACGGCAGGTTTCGGCGGGCGGGTGGACCGGATACGCACCAGAACCTGACGCTCATTCATATCGTTGAACGCGCCGTTTCCAAGCCAGTTGATTTCCCGCACCGGCACAACCCGTGTCATCAGCGCCTCTTTCGGCCCCACAATCACCCGGCGTAAGTCAGGGTCAAGCTTGACCACATATAGCGGGTCTTCCAGCCCACCGATGCCCAGACCGCGGCGCTGACCAATTGTGTAGTGGATGACGCCTTTATGCGTGCCCAAAACCGCGCCGTTCATATCCACGATCTCGCCCGGATCAGCGGCACCCGGACGCAGCTTTTCGATCACCGAGGCGTAGTTGCCATTTGGCACAAAACAGATGTCCTGACTGTCCGGCTTGTCGGCCACGCTCAGCCCGTATTTCGCGGCCAATGCCCGTGTTTCGGCCTTGGATGGCAAGTGGCCCAGCGGAAAGCGCAAATAATCCAGCTGCTCAGCCGTGGTTGAGAACAGGAAATAGCTTTGATCGCGGTTCGGGTCGGCTGCGGAATGCAGTTCGGGGCCGTCCGCCCCCATCTTGCGCTGAATATAGTGACCCGTGGCCATGCAATCGGCATCAAGATCACGCGCAGTTGCCAGCAGATCCTTGAACTTCACACGCTCGTTGCAACGGATGCAGGGCACCGGTGTGGCGCCGGCCAGATAAGCATCGGCGAATTCGTCGATCACCGCCTCTCGGAACATGTTTTCATAGTCGAGAACGTAGTGCGGAAAGCCCATCGCTTCGGCGACCCGGCGGGCATCATTGATATCCTGACCGGCGCAGCACGCACCCTTCTTTGCCAGCGCGGCCCCATGGTCATAGAGCTGCAGCGTGACGCCGACGACGTCATAACCCTCTTCTGCCAGCATTGCGGCCACGACCGAACTGTCAACGCCACCCGACATGGCCACAACCACCCGCGTGTCGGCGGGGGCCTTGGGCAGGCCAAGCGAATTCAGTTTAACATCGTCAAGCGGCATCATCATCTCCGACGGGCAGATCGTTAGGAATATAGGAAAATCCTAACTACTCACAAGGCGTCGTTTCATAGCTCTTTAAGGCTGTCAGAGCAAATTTGCCCCGGGCGAAGATATTGGGGTGACACATGTACCTGAAAAAGATTGATGGACCGAGAGCCATCACACTGCCAGACGGAACCATCATGACCCGCGCGGATCTGCCATCACCGGCGACGCGGCGATGGGTGGCCAGCCGCAAAATAAAGGTCGTCAGGGCCGTTGCCTTCGGCCTTTTGCCATTAAAAGAAGCACTTGAACGCTATGGGCTGTCGGAAGAAGAGTTTTCGATATGGCGCGAGGCCGTCGAATTGCACGGCGAAAAGGGCTTGAAAGTGACCGCAATACAGAAATACCGTCAACTATAGGTAGAAATGGACATGCGCGCATCTACGGTAACTTGCAGTTAACCATTCTGAGCGAGTGTCTGTTTAATTGATGTATTAATGCGGAGAGCGCCTTATGAGAATCTTGTTGGTGGAGGACGACCCAACCACGTCTCGCAGTATTGAGCTGATGCTGACACATGCCAATCTGAACGTCTATTGCACCGATCTGGGTGAAGAAGGCATAGATCTGGCGAAACTCTATGACTACGATTTGATCCTTCTTGATCTTAATTTGCCGGACATGAATGGTCATGAAGTATTGCGCCAGCTTCGTCTGGCGAAAATCGAAACGCCGATCCTGATCCTGTCAGGGGCGGATGACACGGAAAACAAGATACGTGGCTTTGGCTTTGGCGCGGATGACTACATGACCAAACCCTTCCACCGCGAAGAGCTTGTGGCACGGATCCATGCGATTATTCGCCGCTCCAAGGGCCATGCCCAATCCATCATCAAAACCGGCATGATTGACGTTAATCTTGACGCAAAGACCGTGGAAGTCGAAGGCAAGACCGTGCATCTGACCGGCAAGGAATACCAGATGTTAGAGCTGCTTTCCTTGCGAAAGGGCACAACTTTGACCAAGGAAATGTTCCTCAACCATCTTTATGGCGGCATGGATGAACCAGAACTGAAGATCATCGATGTGTTCATCTGCAAGCTGCGCAAAAAGCTGTCAGAAGCGACGCGCGGCGAAAATTACATCGAAACAGTCTGGGGGCGCGGCTATGTATTGCGCGAACCGAACCCTGCAGACCTCGCGCGCAAAATAGCCGTCGGCGCCTGACTATGCCGGGCCTGACCGGGCCCAAAGATCACCCGCAATTTGGAACAGTGAAGCAGGCCGCGTGCGGCAAGCTCTGGACCTCTGCGAATGAGCGCCCTAACACTCAAAGGGACGGTTTGCGGAGGTCTCTTTATGTCATCGGGTTCAAAACCCTCTGAAAAGGCAATGCCTGCTTCAGACATGGACCAGATCGCGGTTGATACGCTGGATCAGTCAGCGGCGGCCACCGAGTGGTCACGCCTTGTACGCATTCTCGGCGACGCGAACCGCGCTTATCACACGGATGATGCGCCAGAGATTTCTGACGCAAAATACGACGCGCTAAAACGCCGTCTGCAAGAGATTGAGACCCGCTTTCCCAACCTGATCTGCTCTGACAGCCCAACGCAAAAGATCGGCGCCGCCCCATCAGAGACCTTCGCCAAAGTCACGCATGCAGTGCGTATGCTGAGCCTTGGCAATGCGTTCGAGGATGATGAGATCGCAGAATTTGATGATCGCATCCGCAAGTTTCTCAGCCTTGGATCGAACGCTCCCTTGGCCTATACGGCCGAACCCAAGATCGATGGATTGTCGCTTTCGTTGCGCTACGAAGACGGCGTGCTGGTTCAGGCGGCAACGCGCGGCGATGGCGAGACGGGCGAAAACGTCACTGCCAACGCGCGCACCATTGCCGACATTCCGCATAGGCTTACCGGCGCGCCGGCGCTTTTGGAGGTCAGGGGCGAAGTCTATATGGCCCACGCTGATTTCGCAGCCCTGAACGCGCGCCAGCATGAAATCGGGGGCAAGACCTTTGCCAATCCCCGAAACGCCGCCGCAGGATCACTGCGTCAACTCGATGCCACGATCACCGCGTCCCGCCCGCTAAAGTTTTTCGCCTATGCCTGGGGCGTGCTTTCATCCCCATTGGCGGATACTCAATCAGAGGCGATTGCGCGCCTTAAGGCGCTCGGATTCTCGACCAATCCGCTGACCCGTCTATGTAACGGCCCGGGTGAAATGCTTGCAACCTACCGTGAGATTGAGCAGGCCCGCGCGACCTTGGGCTACGACATTGACGGGGTGGTTTACAAGGTCGATGATCTGGCCTTGCAGCAGCGTCTGGGTTTTCGCTCCACCACGCCCCGTTGGGCGATTGCGCATAAATTCCCCGCCGAACTGGCATGGACACGGCTTGAAGACATCGACATGCAAGTCGGGCGCACGGGCGCATTGTCACCGGTTGCGCGCTTGGCACCGGTTACCGTAGGGGGCGTTGTCGTATCAAACGCCACGCTGCACAACGAAGATTATATCGCCGGACGCGATGCCAAGGGCAATCCGATCCGGGACGGGAAAGACATCAGGGTCGGCGATTGGGTGCAGGTCTACCGGGCAGGCGATGTGATCCCAAAGATTGCGGATGTTGACCTGACCAAGCGGCCTGACACCTCTGCCGCCTATATTTTCCCTACCATCTGCCCGAAATGCAGATCTGATGCGATCAGAGAGCCGGGTGATGCGGTGCGCCGCTGCACCGGCGGCCTGATTTGTCCGGCACAAGCCGTTGAACGGTTGAAGCACTTCGTCTCGCGCGGGGCCTTTGACATTGAAGGTTTGGGGGCCAAACAAATTGAGATGTTTTTTGACGATGACAGTTTGCCCATCCGTGAACCTGCGGATATTTTCACGCTGGCAGAACGTGACGCGGCCAATCTGACCAAGCTGAAGAACCGCGATGGGTTTGGCGCAAAATCTGTAACGAACCTCTTTGAAGCGATTGATGAAAAACGAATAATTCCGTTCAACCGTCTGATCTTTGGCCTTGGGATTCGGCATGTCGGTGAAAGTGCAGCCAACCTCTTGGCCCGTCACTACGGGTCGTGGCAGATTTTTGAAGATGCGATCACCGGTGCGGCCACGGGTGAAGGTGCTGCCTGGGATGAGTTGATCGCCATTGACGGTGTCGGCGCGGTTATGGCCACATCGCTGGTCACGGCGTTTCATCATCCGACTGAACGCGCCTCAATAGACCGGCTTGTGGCACATCTTGAGGTGCAAGATGTGCTCCGCCCCGCAACCGATGGTAGCCCCGTGGCCGGGAAAACCGTGGTCTTTACCGGCTCGCTTGAAAAAATGTCGCGTGCCGAGGCCAAGGCGCAGGCCGAGGCGTTCGGGGCCAAGGTTTCTGGCTCCGTCTCGGCTAAGACCGATCTGGTGATTGCCGGTCCGGGCGCGGGATCCAAGGCCAAGCAGGCCGAGGCATTGGGGATCGAGATGATCGACGAAGATGCCTGGCTACGACTGATCGGCGCATGAGCCGCCCGTCCACCCTTTTCCCGCTTTTTGCCGGGCTCGAAACGCTGGACGGTGTGGGCGCGAAGACGGCGAAGCATTTCGCGCAGATGGGTGTGGAACGTCCCCGCGACCTGTTGTTCACCTTGCCCTATGCCGGTGTCGACCGGCGTCTGCGCGGATCAATTCGCGACATTGTTGCCCCGGCCACTGTGACGGTTGAGGTTGAGGTCGGCGCGCATGTTCCCGCCCGGCGCAAGGGCGGCCCGGCACGGGTTTTCGTGCAAGACGCGCAGACCGAATTTCAACTCGTGTTTTTCCATGCCCATGCTGATTACTTGCAAAAACAATTGCCTACGGGCCAAAGGCGCGTGGTGTCCGGCAAGTTGGAATTATTTGACGGCATGGCCCAGATGGTCCATCCCGACCACATCTTGCGCCCTGATGAGGCAAAGGATCTGCCTGCATTTGAGCCGGTTTACCCGTTGACGGCAGGGGTTACGCAAAAGCTGATCCAAAAGGCGATTGCATCAACACTTCAACGCATACCTGATCCGGCGGAATGGATTGATGCCGGCTTGAAGGCGCGCGAAAGCTGGCCCGGTTGGGCCGAGGCTGTACGCGGCGCCCACGCGCCGACCGACATGTCCGGCCTTGCCGCCGAATCTCCTGCGCGCCAGCGGCTGGCCTATGATGAGCTTTTTGCCCATCAACTGACCCTTGCGCTGGCAAGGCGCTCGCAGCGGCGCGGCAAGGGGCGGGCGAGCATCGGCACAGGTGTGCTTCAGTCCAAGGTTCTGGCGGCCTTGCCCTATCAACCGACCGGCGCCCAGACCCGGGCCGTCGCCGAAATTTCTGCCGATATGGCGTCGGACAAACGTATGAGCCGCCTTTTGCAAGGCGACGTTGGATCCGGCAAAACCCTTGTGGCCTTCATGGCGCTTTTGGCGGCCGTCGAATCGGGCGGGCAGGGCGTGATGATGGCCCCCACTGAAATCCTTGCGCGCCAGCATCTGGACGGGTTGCGCCCCTTGGCGGAAGACGCGGGCGTGGTGCTGGAAATCCTGACCGGGCGCGACAAAGGCTCTGAGCGGGCAGCAAAGCTGCGGGCGCTGGCAGATGGGAACATCCATATTCTGGTCGGCACCCACGCCGTGTTCCAAAAAGATGTTGAATTTCAAGATCTGCGGATTGCCATCATCGATGAACAGCACCGTTTTGGCGTTGCCCAACGCATGGAACTTGGGGCCAAAGGAGGCACCTCGGATGTTCTGGTGATGACGGCCACGCCGATCCCACGCTCGCTTAGTCTTGCGCAGTATGGGGATATGGACATTTCGGTGCTGGATGAAAAGCCTGCCGGCCGCCAGCCGGTGAAAACTGCGCTGATCTCTACCCAACGCTATGCTGAAGTGGTTGAGCATCTGCGTCAGGCCGTAGACGAGGGGCGCCAAGCCTACTGGGTCTGTCCGCTTGTTGATGAAAGCGAATTGGTGGATCTGATTGCAGCCGAAGACCGGTTCAAACTGCTCCGCGCCAGCCTTGGCGATGGGGTTGTGGGGTTGGTTCACGGCCAGATGCCATCTGCTGAGAAAGACGCAGCAATGGCCGCGTTCAATGCCGGGCGCACCCGTGTGTTGGTGGCCACGACGGTGATCGAGGTTGGCGTTAACGTTCCCAATGCCTCAATCATGGTGGTTGAGCGGGCCGAGATATTCGGGCTGGCGCAGCTTCATCAGCTGCGTGGTCGGGTTGGGCGCGGCGATGCTGCATCAACCTGCCTTCTGATGTATCAGCCGCCCTTGAATGATGGCGCCGAACGCAGGCTTTCGATCTTGCGGGAAACCGAAGATGGGTTTCGCATTGCCGAAGAAGATCTGGCAATTCGCGGGGCTGGCGATCTGATTGGAACTGCGCAATCTGGTGTGCCACGGTTCCGCATCGCCGATCTGGAAAGGCAATCGGCGTTGATGGCCGTGGCACAGACCGACGCGCGTAAACTCTTGCATGATGACCCGGATCTGAGCAGCCCACGCGGGGCCGCAGCGCGGCTACTATTGTGGTTGATGGAGCAGGATCGCGCGATCCGGTTGATCTCAGTCGGATAAGAAGACCGGTGTGATTCGTTATAATTCGCACTTTGTTCGCTAATGTTCTTAAAAAGTTCTTTACAGAGCGTTTCGAATATGAGAACAAATAGGCAACTCGAAACGCAAGCGAAGGAGTGGCCAATGACAAAAGACATAAAATCCGTGCTCTACCGGGCAAGATTTACACTGGCCGAAGATTTGGCCGGTCTGGCGGCCCTTGTCGTGATGCTGATCGTCGGGTTGCATTTGCCCAGCCTGATCTGACACCTGTTACTGCCTCGCGGGTATCCGCCCGGATTTTGCGCCTGTCCCCAGTCCCGGTTCTTCCCCAGAGCCTGCGCCCATTCCTCGGATTCCGCTTCCTGCCGCCGCATCCCATTGGGATCGCGGCGGTTTTTTTATGCTGACACTAAAAGAGAATACGCGCCTGACGTCAGGCGGCAGCTTCCGCTTCGGCCATCGCGGACGCGGTCGCATCCAAGACCAGCAAGATCGATGCGTGGCGGTTCTTGAAATCGCGGGCAGGCAGCAGCGCCTCATAGCCGTCAAACGGCGCTGGAGGGACAGGCCCGCCGGACTTCAGCATAGATGACAGTGCTTCGCGTGCATTTTCAATCTCGGCCCGGCTGCGCCCGATCATCGCCGAACCTGCAACAGCCGCGGATGCCTGACCCAAGGCGCAGGCTTTGACATCTTGCCCGAACTCGGAAATCCGCCCGTTCTTGACCACAATATCCACCGTCACCGATGAGCCGCAAAGGGGTGACCGGCGCCGGACCGAAGCAGTCGGGTTGGCAAGTCGGGTCATGTGCGGAATATCCGAGGCCAACGCCAGAATGCGCTGCGAATAAAGCTTGATCAAATCGCTGTCGCTCATGGCTTTCCTCAGACGCGGTTCCCCCCTAGATAGGGGCAAGAACCGATTTTGCAAAGGGACTCCGATGTCATTTGACCCTCAGAGCTTGGTCTTTGATCCACGCGGGCTTTTGCCCGTGATCGCCCAAGATCACGCATCAGGCGAAGTACTGATGCTGGCATGGATGAATGCCGAGGCAGTGGCACGCACGCTGGACACGGGCAAAGTGACCTATTGGTCGCGGTCACGCAGCGCCTTTTGGGTAAAGGGCGAAACATCCGGCCATGTGCAGAAACTGATCGAGATGCGTCTGGATTGCGATCGTGATTGCCTTTTGGTGCGGGTTGAACAGACAGGGCCAGCCTGCCACACCAACCGCCGATCGTGTTTTTACACCGCCATCAGGAACGGCGAAGAAGCCGTCACCGCAGCCCCAATAGTCTAAAGCCCGACCAGTCTGCGGATGTCGGCGGGGGTTGCACCGTCTTCGCGGTAGGCGCGGATTGAACGGGCATCATCGCGTTTGGCCAGCCGCTTACCGGCCTCGTCACGAATAAGGCGATGGTGGTGGTAGGTTGGCGTGGCGAAGCCGAAAACCCGTTGTAAGATGACATGGATTTTTGTCGCGTCAAAAAGGTCTTCGCCCCGTGTGACATGGGTGATGCCTTGTTCGGCATCATCAACGACCACGGATAGGTGATAGGATGTGCCCATGTCGCGCCGCGACAAAACCACGTCACCCACCGTTGTCTCAAACTCTTCGGGGGTGAATTCAATTCGTCCTGTCAGATGGCCGCAGCCGTCACCGGTTTCGTCGAAACCTGCGCAGAAATGCCAGCCGCCATCCGGCGTATCAATTCTGTGGTCATATGCATTCCGGTCCATGGACAGGAGTGATGCGTTCATCCGTAGGTTCATGTTCAGCGGTCGCGCCGCAAAATCATGCGGCAGGCCCGGTGCCGGCCTGCATGTTCCGGGATAGATGACACCGTCCGGGCCTGTTTCAGGATCGCCTTCGTTTGGGGCGGAAGCGGCTGCCAAAATATCGCGACGATTGCAGGTACAAGGATAGAGCAGCGAGCGCGCCCAAAGACTGTCCAACGCGCGACCGTATGCTGCAGTTCGGTCTGACTGCCGCATCACCGGGGTCTCCCAGTGAAGACCCAGCCAGCGCAGATCGTCGTAGATCATCTCTTCCCATTCGGGCCGCGCCCG
Source organism: Albidovulum sp. (assembly GCA_049646285.1). GTDB lineage: Bacteria > Pseudomonadota > Alphaproteobacteria > Rhodobacterales > Rhodobacteraceae > Albidovulum. Next base: position 24,932 of record JBARVN010000152.1, read on the forward strand.
GCTTTGATCGATATCCTCGATCCGCAGGAGGAATTCGCCGCCGGTCTGCAGTGCCATGTCGTGGGCCAGAATGGCGGAATACGCATGGCCTAGATGGAGTGGCCCCGTGGGCGATGGGGCAAACCGTGTTCGCATCAGATTTGACTGCCAAGCCATTCATTAAATGAGGATTTTGCACGGTCCGTATAGGCCTTGTAACGGTCTTTGCGCCCCTTGCGCCCGCCCTTGGCGTCAATCGGGGGGAAGAGGCCGAAATTTACGTTCATCGGCTGAAAGGTCTTGGCTTCGGCCCCGCCGGTGATGTGGGTGATCAAGGCACCCATTGCCGTATCGGGGCCGGGGGCGGTCAATGGGCGGCCCAGAAGCTCGGACGCGGCCATGCGCCCCGCCAAAAGGCCCATGGCTGCACTTTCCACATAACCTTCGACCCCGGTGATCTGGCCCGCAAAGCGGATATGGGGGTGGGTGGAAAGACGCATCTGGTCATCCAGAAGCGTCGGGGAATTTATAAACGTATTGCGGTGAATACCGCCAAGGCGCGCAAAACTTGCGTTTTCAAGGCCGGGTATTCGTTTGAAAACATTGGTTTGTGCGCCGTACTTCATCTTAGTTTGAAAGCCGACAATATTGTATAGCGTGCCCAGAGCATTGTCGCGACGCAGCTGGACCACAGCATAGGCTTTGATATCGGGGGTGTGGGCGTTGGTCAGGCCCACCGGCTTCATCGGACCAAAGCGAAGGGTTTCGCGGCCACGCTCTGCCATGACTTCAATCGGCAGGCAGCCATCGAAATAGCCAGCCGTCTCGCCTTCGTGGAACTCGGTCTTGTCCGCGGCAAGAAGGGCATCGATAAACGCCTCATACTGGGCCTTGTCCATCGGGCAGTTCATATAGGCGGTACGTTCGGCCTCGGTCTCGCCCTTGTCATAGCGCGACTGCATCCAGGCCACCGACATGTCCACGCTTTCGGCATAGACGATAGGGGCAATGGCATCGAAAAACGCCAAAGCCTCAGCGCCAGTGGCGCGCCGGATCGCATCGGCCAAGGCACCTGATGTCAAAGGGCCCGTGGCTATGATCCACTTGCCCGATGTAGGAAGATCGGTCACTTCTTCTTCGGACACGGTGATCAGTGGATGGGCACGCAGCGTGGCCGTGACGCTTTCGGCAAAGGGATCACGATCGACCGCCAGTGCGCCCCCTGCGGGTAGGCGGTGCTTTTCGGCCGTCGCCATGATAAGCCCGTTGGCCGCCCGCATTTCCCAATGCAAGAGACCCACCGCATTGCGCTCATCATCATCAGACCGGAATGAGTTTGAGCAGACCATCTCGGCAAGCATACCCGTGCGGTGTGCAAAGGTTCCAACTTTGGGCCGCATTTCATGGATGGTGACAGGGACGCCCATATTGGCCGCTTGCCACGCGGCCTCTGATCCGGCCATGCCGCCGCCTACGATATTCAGATGTTCATTCATGGCTGCCGAATAGGCCAATCGGGCTGAGTTGGAAAGAGCCAACACCATAAGCCGTGCTATGACGTCACTATTCGGCATACAAAAGCCGACCCCAGAAAATTGGGGTCGGCTTGTCGTGACGCAGGTCACAAATTATGTGCTGGTGGAAGCGCCGCAGGCCTGCAAGAGAGCTGTGTCTCGGTCTTAGAAGTCGACTTCCATGCCGATGTCAGCCAGATAATCCTTGCGGGCGGGATCCACGACAAATCCTTTGCCTTGGGCTTCTTGCTGGGCGTCGCCTTTCAGACGGGCCATTAGGCCAACAAACATTCCTCGAAGATCAATGGCCCAGATTGGCTGATGATCGGAAATCGAGTGTGGATGGTCGAAAGGATTTGAAACGCTCATTTGATGTCTCCCGGTGGTGGGTTTGTAGAATGTGCTGGCGTTAGCCTCTGGGTTGTTTAGGTGTAGATTAAATCTGCCCCTGAATGATTGATGAACCGTTAATGTCGCGCGGTGCGTGTGGGGTCCGACTGCGACTGGCGGCTTGCAAAAATCCAAGGAAGGAATGTGGGTTTACCTGACGCCGATGCTTTCGGCGCTGGTACGTTGCTTTTGGAATAATCGAGAATGACTGTGCCGATCAGGGCAAGCACCACAGTGGCGATATTGATCGATCCTGTGGCTTGGCCTTGAGTGCCAAACTGTCTGGATGTATCTGAACGCGCCAACATGGCCTTTTTCCTTTTCCAAGTCAGGAGCCGGTCAGAAGGCGGTCTTGCCCTCGGAAACAATGCTTCCATAGGCCTTACTTTGTCGGTGGAATGTGGCGTCAGATCGATGCGATTGTGGTTAATCCGCTCAATATGGTGCCAAATTGTGGCGGACTACGACGATCTCAAACGGAAATCACGCAGATCAGCGAGGATTGTCTCGCTTATAAAGATAATGCTGAGTTTTTGTTATTGACGGGCGCTGACCCTCTAGAATCAGCGCCCTGCAATCAACGGTCCGAAAGCTTACGCCTCATCCATGCCGTCTTCGTCGCCCTGATCGGCAATCCGCGCAACCGAGACAACTTCTTCTTTCTTGGCGGTGTCAAACACCTTAACGCCACCGGCAGACCGCGAACGGAAGCTGATGCCTTCAATCGGGCAGCGGATCGATTGGCCCGTCGATGTTGCCAACATGATCTGATCATCGCCTTCAACCGGGAATGACGCGACAAGCCGTCCCGCACGCATTGCTTTGTCCATCGCCATGACGCCTTGGCCGCCGCGCCCTCGAACCGGGTAGTCATGGCTTGATGAAATCTTGCCAGACCCCTTAGCCGAGATTGTGAGAATCAGATCTTCTGCGGCAGACATCTCCGCGTAGCGTTCGGGTGAAAGCTGTCCCTCGGCCACGGCATCCTCGTCATCATCTGCCTCTGCCTCTGCCTCATCGTCCACGGCACCGGCCATCAAGCGGCGTTGCTTGAGATAGGCTGCGCGCTCAGACGCTTCGGCTTCAAAGTGGCGGATGACCGACATAGACACGACCGTATCACCAGCCGCCAGCCGGATCCCACGCACACCGGTGGAATCGCGCCCTTTAAACACCCGTACTTCGGTCGTTGGGAAGCGAATGGCGCGTCCGAGCGAAGTGACAAGCATCACATCGTCATTCTCATCGCAGATGCGGGCATTCACCAGTGAAACACCCTCGGGCAGTTTCATAGCAATCTTGCCGTTACGCATGACATTGGTGAAATCCGACAGGGCATTGCGGCGCACATCCCCTTCGGATGTGGAAAAGAAGATCTGAAGGTTTTCCCATTCTTCATCCGGCACATCCACAGGCATGATCGCGGCGATTGAAACGCGTTGCGGGATCGGCAGGATGTTGATGATCGCCTTGCCCTTGGCGGTGCGCCCCCCCAGTGGCAGCCGCCAGGTCTTTAACTTGTAGACCATACCGTCAGTGGTAAAGAACAACAGCTGTGTGTGGGTGTTCGCCACAAAGAGCGTTGTAACCAGATCATCCTCTTTCGTCGCCATGGACGAAAGACCCTTGCCGCCACGCCGTTGCGCGCGAAAGTCAGCCAGAGGTGTGCGTTTGATGTAACCGCCAGATGTGATCGTCACGACCATATCTTCACGCTCGATCAGATCTTCATCATCCATATCGCCGGCCCAGTCGACGATCTCGGTGCGACGGGGCACAGCAAAGGCCGCCCGCACTTCACGCAGTTCATCCGAGATGATCGCCATGATCCGTTCGCGTGAGCCCAGAATTTCAAGATAGTCACGGATCTTTGCCGCCAGCTCCTGCAGCTCATCTGTGATTTCCTTGACGCCCATCGCCGTCAGGCGCTGAAGGCGCAGCTCAAGAATGGCGCGGGCCTGGGTTTCCGACAGGTTATAGGTGCCGTCTTCGTTCACCGGATGGGTGGGATCGTCGATCAGGCGAATATATTCGACAATCTCATGCGCAGGCCAGCGGCGCGTCATCAGCTTTTCCCGGGCTTCAGCCGGGTCCGCAGATGACCGGATTGCTGCCACAACCTCATCCACATTCGAAACGGCCACAGCCAGACCGCACAGGATATGGCTGCGTTCGCGGGCCTTGCGCAGATCGAACGCGGTACGGCGTGCCACAACTTCTTCACGGAACGTGATGAAATAGGACAGAAAATCGCGCAAGGTCAGGGTTTCAGGGCGGCCGCCATTAAGGGCCAGCATGTTGCACCCGAAGGATGTCTGCATTGGCGTGAACCGAAAGAGTTGGTTCAGCACGACCTCGGGTGTTGCGTCGCGCTTAAGCTCAACCACCACACGCACACCGACCCGGTCAGATTCGTCTTGCACATGGGCAATGCCTTCGATGCGCTTGTCGCGCGCCAGCTCGGCGATCTTTTCGATCATCGTCGCCTTGTTGACCTGATAGGGGATCTCATCCAGCACAATCGCATAGCGTTCCTTGCGGATCTCTTCGATGCGGGTTTTCGCACGGATGATGACCGAACCACGGCCTTCCAAGTAAGCTTTGCGCGCGCCCGCGCGGCCAAGGATAATGCCGCCGGTCGGAAAATCGGGGGCAGGGACGATTTCCATCAACGCTTCCATCGACAGATCAGGATCTTCAATCAGCGCAAGGGTCGCATCAATCACTTCGCCCAGATTGTGCGGCGGGATATTGGTGGCCATGCCAACTGCAATACCACCGGCACCATTGACCAGCATGTTGGGATAGCGGGCGGGCAGGACGGTTGGCTCACGGTCCTTGCCATCATAGTTGTCTTGAAAATCGACCGTGTCTTTTTCGATATCGGCAAGCAGGCTTGCCGCGGGTTTGTCCATTCGCACTTCGGTATAGCGCATGGCTGCCGCGTTATCGCCGTCCATCGAGCCGAAGTTGCCCTGGCCATCCAAAAGCGGCAGCGACATCGAGAAGCTTTGCGCCATCCGCACCAGCGCATCATAAATCGCGGCATCACCATGCGGGTGATACTTACCCATGACATCGCCGACCGGGCGCGCGGACTTGCGGTAGGATTTTTCATGCGTATTGCCGGTTTCGTGCATCGCATAAAGGATGCGTCTGTGCACAGGTTTCAACCCGTCGCGCAGGTCCGGAATCGCCCGGCTCACGATCACGCTCATCGCGTAATCAAGATAGGCGGTTTTCATCTCTGCCGTGATGTCGACCATTGGGCCGTCATATATGGCGCGCTGGGGTTTTTCCTCAGCGTTATCAGGGGTTTCCGGTGTGTCGGTCACGGATGCTCGCCCTTTGTTGACTGGCCCTGAACGGGCGCTACATATTGTTGCTGTGCACTATACCCCATGCCATCCATAGGGTGCAATGGGCGCAGGGCAGCTTTCCTTGCCTTTGGACGACACAAAGATAACGTATTGTTTTCATTGTTGTTAACCAAAGCCGGTGTAAGATCAGCTCAGACAGCCATTGACGGAGGCAGCCATGCGCGTAAGCGGGCAGGGGGCCGAGACTGAGCTGATGCTGAAGGGCTACGGGCTCACAACGGCCGAATTGTACTACCGGATGCCGGATTACCGGCACGTGTTGAACAGCTTTATCTGGCAAGAATACGACTTGGCACCAGATTACCCCGAGCTCTTCAAATTCATCGAATTCTGGCAAGATGAGATAGAAGGCCCGCTGCATTCGGTGCGCTTTTGCCATCGCAAACTAATTGGCCCGGGCGAATGGCGCAATGTGGTCGGCGAATGGCCGTTGCACTGATGCCGTGCAGACGCGAAACACCATAGAATGCGGTGTCGCTCAGGAACCTGCAGGGCAAATCGGCGCATCTGGCTTTGGGCGCGTTTCACCGTATTGAACCTGGTCCCGGTTCGCCGCATTCTGCGCATGGAAACCTATTGGGACAGTTCGCATGAAAGCACGCGTAAAATGGGCCGAGGATCGGACCTTCATCGGTGAAGCCGGCACAGGTCACAAGATCGCCTTTGGCACGGCACATGGTGACGGCACGAAGCCGGGACCAAGCCCGATGGAGCTGTTGTTGATCGGCACGGGTGGATGTTCAGCCTATGATGTGGTCTCGATCCTTGAAAAGGGCCGTGAGCGGATCGAGGATTGTGTGGTTGAGCTGGATGCCGACCGCGCCGAGACGGACCCCAAGGTCTTTACCCGAATCCACATGCATTTCATCGTCAAGGGCAGGGCGCTTGACCCCAAAAAGGTCGAACGCGCCATCAACCTCTCGGTCGAGAAATACTGCTCCGCCTCCGCAATGATGGCCGCAACCGCCGCAGTGACGCATGATTTTGAGGTGGTAGATACGGATGGGTAGGGAAGTGTCGGCTTTGAGCCCATAGCGACCACTCTGAAACCCAGCTAACGTCGACATAACCTGCTGGGAGTAACATATCTTGTCTAAGCTAGTGCGATTCATCTTTTTGATTTGTGTCACGCTGTCGGGAACCCTTCCTTCGACGGCTAAAGCGCAAAGCCCATTGAACTTCGATCAATGCACAGATGATCTCGAAGGAGATTTTTTGGCGTTTGCATTAGAGGGAAGGGCCGTCTCCGGATTTAGCCTTTGCCCGCAAGCGGATTTTCCATGGGATATCCATATTCAGCTTACGACCTCGCCTGAAAAGAGCCACAGTCTCGCGCAGTTGTTTGGTGTAAGAACTCCGGGGTATCGAAGCATGCAAATAGACGGACGCGCGTCCTTTGAAATTCGACCCTTTACCAAAGACATATGGAGCGTCGACATATTTGATGACCATGGAAATCGCGATACTGGGACGAGCTTCATTTGGGCACGTGACATGTCCGAAAACGCACGACCCTTCGACGCTGGTGCGATGGATTTGAACCCAGTTAAGTATCTTGATTGCTATCGAGCAACCGCGCGAGCAGGTGATCGAGAAGGACTAAATTGTCGGACAAGATACCAGGTTGCGATGTGCTCTCATTTCCTGGATGAGCACATGAATGACGTATGGTTTAGTCCCAAATTTACGATAAGAGTTCACTCTTACAATGATGCGTCCACAGACCATATGTTCGAGCACTTTGAGGAAATTCACTCTTATGTTGAGGACGTTCTGAATAGGCTACTGGAGTTCAGCTGCTCGTGAAGTCCACAATGACCGCTAAGTCCCGCAGAGCAGACACCCGAAGGTGATCGCTCTGTGGGCGTTCCTGTTACCCCGCCCGGCTTTGCCGTTTGCGCTCATGCGGATCAAGGAAGCGTTTGCGCATACGGATGGTCTTGGGTGTCACCTCGACCAGCTCATCGTCCTGAATATAGGCGATGGACTCCTCAAGGCTCATCCGCACCGGCGTTGTCAGACGCACGGCTTCGTCGGTGCCAGACGCACGAACGTTGGTCAGCTGCTTGCCTTTGAGCGGGTTGATCTCCAGATCATTGTCGCGGTTATGTTCGCCCAGGATCATGCCCTGATAGACCGCCTCTTGCGCGCCTATAAAGAACTTGCCGCGATCTTCCAGTTTCCACAGCGCGTAAGATACTGAGGTACCGTTTTCCATTGAGATGAGAACGCCGACCCGGCGCCCTTCAATGGTACCTTTATGCGCCGCCCAGCCGTGGAAGATGCGGTTCAGAACGCCCGTGCCGCGCGTATCGGTCAGGAACTGGCCGTGATAGCCGATCAGCCCGCGTGACGGTACATGTGCCACGATACGGGTCTTGCCCGCACCTGCCGCCTTCATCTCAACCAGATCGCCCTTGCGCTGGCCGGTCAGCTTTTCGATCACCACGCCGGAATATTCATCATCGACATCGACGATGACCTCTTCAATGGGTTCCATGCGCTGGCCGTTCTCTTCACGGAAAATCACGCGCGGGCGCGAGATCGACAGCTCAAACCCTTCGCGGCGCATGTTCTCGATCAGCACGCCCATTTGCAATTCGCCGCGCCCCGACACCACAAAGGCTTCGCCGCCAGGCGTATCTTCGATCTTGATGGCCACATTCATCTCAGCCTCTTTCATCAGGCGTTCGCGGATGATGCGGGATTGGACCTTGGAGCCGTCTTTGCCGGCAAGTGGGCTGTCATTGATGCCGAAAGTGACAGAAATCGTCGGCGGATCAATCGGTTGCGCCGGAAGCGCGGTCTCGACCGAAAGGTCGCACAGCGTGTCGGCGACAGTTGCCTTTGTCATGCCCGCGACAGTCACGATATCACCTGCTTCGGCCACATCGATCGGCTGTTGACCAAGGCCACGGAAGGCCAGAATTTTTGTCACGCGGAACTGTTCGATCCTGTCGCCATTGCGCGACAGGGCCTTGATTGTCTCACCCACCTTCAGGGTGCCACTTTCGACACGGCCCGTCAGAATCCGGCCGATGAACGGATCGGCGGAAAGGGTGGTGGCCAGCATCCGGAATGGTTCTTTGGCGGCGGCCACCTGCTTGGGCGCGGGCACATGGCGTATCACCAGATCAAAGAGCGCATTCAGATCCTTGCGCGGCCCGTCCAGCTCAGCATCGGCCCAGCCTGCGCGACCAGAGGCATAAAGATGCGGGAAGTCGAGCTGATCATCGTCCGCACCAAGGTTGGCAAAAAGGTCAAAGACCTCATTCAGCGCACGGTCAGGCTCTGCGTCCGGCTTATCGACCTTGTTGAGAACCACGATCGGACGCAGACCAAGTGCCAGCGCCTTTGAGGTTACGAATTTCGTCTGCGGCATCGGGCCTTCGGCGGCGTCCACCAAAAGGACAACACCGTCCACCATGGACAGGATCCGCTCCACTTCGCCGCCGAAATCAGCGTGGCCGGGGGTGTCAACGATGTTGATCCGCAAACCGTCATGCTCGACGGAAGTACATTTGGCCAGAATTGTAATACCGCGCTCACGCTCGATATCATTGCTGTCCATAGCCCGCTCGGTCGTGGCCTGATTTTCACGGTAGGTGCCGGACTGCTTAAGCAGCTCATCCACCAGAGTGGTCTTGCCGTGGTCAACGTGTGCGATGATCGCGATATTGCGAAGGTCCATTTTGTCCGCCATTCTTTGAGTTGCGCAGCCGATAGAGGAATTCGTCCGGGAAGGCCAGCCCCGCTGCACCCAGCGAGCGTCTGACACTCAAATCAGGCCTGTAGCGAAGAATTGACGTCGCATTTCAAGGCCCGCACGAATGTCAAACCTATACAAATTCACCGCGAAGGGCGCACAAATCCTTGCCTTCCACTTGGCGCAAATATCCCGGGTGGGTCCGGGAGGGCAGAGCCCTCCCGGCGGATCGCCGCCGCAGGCGGCGATATGGATCAGCCCGCCAAAGCTTTGTTCAGATATTCATCGACTTTTTCAAGATAGCCGATTGTGGTCAGCCATTGTTGATCCGGGCCGACAAGCAACGCCAGATCCTTGGTCATAAAACCGTCCTCAACGGTATCAACAGTGACCTTTTCCAGCGTGGTTGCGAATGCCATCAAGGCATCGTTGCCGTCGCGTTTGGCGCGATGCTTCAATCCGCCGCTCCAGGCATGGATCGAGGCGATAGAGTTGGTCGAGGTTTCCTTGCCCGCCTGATGCTGGCGGTAGTGGCGGGTAACGGTGCCATGGGCCGCTTCGGCCTCAACGGTCTTGCCATCGGGGGTCATCAACACCGATGTCATCAGGCCAAGTGAGCCAAATCCCTGCGCCACTGTGTCAGACTGCACATCGCCGTCGTAATTTTTACACGCCCAGACATAGCCGCCAGACCATTTCATGGCCGACGCGACCATGTCGTCAATCAGACGGTGCTCATAGTGGATGCCCGCTTTTTTGAATTCGGCCTCAAACTCTTCCTCATAGACCTTCTGGAACAGATCTTTGAATCGGCCGTCATAGACTTTGAGAATGGTATTCTTTGTCGACAGATATACCGGCCAGCCCTTGAGCAGCCCATAGTTCAGTGAAGACCGTGCAAAATCGATGATGCTGTCATCAAGATTGTACATGCCCATGAAGACGCCGGATGAGGCGGCATCGTAGACGTCGCGCTCAATCACCGTGCCGTCATCCCCCACGAACTTCATGCTCAGCTTGCCCGCGCCCGGAAAGCGGAAATCGGTGGCGCGGTACTGATCGCCAAAGGCATGACGGCCCACCACAATTGGCTGAGTCCAGCCCGGCACAAGGCGCGGCACGTTCTTGCAGATGATCGGTTCGCGAAAAATCACGCCGCCGAGGATATTGCGGATCGTGCCGTTGGGGCTGCGCCACATCTGTTTCAGTCCGAATTCCTCAACCCGCTGTTCATCCGGTGTAATCGTCGCGCATTTGACACCAACACCGTATTTTTTGATCGCCTCTGCGGCGTCGATGGTGATCTGGTCATTGGTGCGATCGCGTTCCTCGATCCCGAGGTCGTAGTACTTAAGATCAATGTCGAGATAGGGCAGGATCAGCTTTTGCTTGATGAAGTCCCAGATGATCCGTGTCATCTCATCGCCATCAAGCTCCACGACGGGGTTAGCGACCTTAATCTTCGACATAACATTCTCCGGTGCCGGTGACTCGTTGGGGGGCTGATACCGGAAATGAGCCGGCAGGGGAAGTCGGTATGCATTGGTATACCGAATTAATCGATATGGGCCGGGCAAGATCCGCCCGGCCCATATCGTGTTAGTGGGTATGCCCCTCAGCCTTAGAAACGGTCAGGGCAACCGCCGGACGCTCCAGCTTCTGGCCCGGCGCATCGTCGCTTGGGATCTCGGACCAAACCACACGTCCATCCGCACATGTCTGCGTGACAATGAAATAAAGCGTGCTGCCCGGGTCCATGTCCGGATCGACGGTTCCGCGAAAGCTGAACTCATCAAACCAATTGTCCGGCAGGTTCCCGCTCCAACGGATTTCCGTGACGCCGGCACTCACTGGTTTGCCGTGGTTCATATAGGTTTTTGCATAGTCCGATTGGCTGGTTTTAAGTGTCCAGCCAGCTTTGGGCATCGGCTTGACCGAAAAGAACCCTTCGGGGATGCGTATATGGACGTCAAGGGTAGCCTGCCCATCACAGCCATGCGGTATACGCAGATCCGCTTTGAAGGTTGCACCGGCGGGCGTTGTTGGCGTCACGAAGCTGGCATGGGCCAGGGCCGAGGATGCCCAAGAGTTCACGCAGAGCATAAACGCTGCTGCAAGAATGCGAGTAGGTTTCATATTTTCACCTGAATTTATACGAGTATCGGCTGCCCCCCTTCGGGAGCCGCGGTGACAATTCAGACGAAAACCGGCGGTGCGTTCATGGGAGGGCGAAGCCAGCGGCCGCCGGACCGCGCCGGGTGCGTGACACCGCTGCGGGGCGCGCAAACACTGACATGTGTCTGGCGCGACAGAGCTCTTTCGACAGGCAGCGCGACATGTGCTGCAATCTGGCAATAGTCACAATGCGCATGTCCGCCAACGTCGGACCGATCCGTGCCACATATTTCGCCGTAAGATAGGTAAAGCTGAGCGGTGATCTCTGCGCGCGCATGGTCGACGGCCATACGGCCCATCATGGCAGGCCCGGTGATCAGCCCGGCAAGCAGCACGATGGACAAGAGATTGCGCAGCAAAAGCATAATCCGCCGTATGTGGGTTTTGCGCGCAATACAAAACATCAAGACCATGATGTCGAGCGCCAGATTGCCGCAGCGCTTGCCGCGTCAGTTCGGAAAGAATGACCGGAGTTTCCCGCGTATATAAGCCCAAAGTTCAGGGGCGCCACGGGCAACCTTGGTTCCGACGCGGGCTTCTAGCTGGTCGTAGGTGACGTTATATTCCGTCCAGCTGCCGCCGCCGGAGGCAATGTTGTGCAAGACCGGCTGCACCCGATCAAGGCTTTTGGCGAACACCGCGTCAGGGGTTTGGGTGGCTTCAAACTCTTCCCACAGCGCGCGCAGATCCTTGCCAAGATCCGCAGGCAGAAGGCCAAATATCCGGTCGGCCGCCGCCGATTCCGCTGCCCGCGTTTCAGCAGATCCGTGGGCAGACCCATTTGCCGAGTGAATGGGCACATCACCCACGTCGATCTCCACCAGATCGTGCAAAATCAACATCTTGATAACGCGGTCAATGTTGACGTCTGGCGCTGCCTGATCGGCCAGTACCAGTGCGTAAAGTGCCAGATGCCACGAATGTTCGCCCGAATTCTCGCGCCGCGACCCATCAACAAGCGTCGTGGCCCGGATCACCTGCTTGAGTTTGTCCGCCTCCATCAGGAAGGCGAACTGTGCGTCTAGCCGCTGGCTCATTCAGCCTTGGTCATCTGATGTTTTTTCAGCTTGGCTTCAAGAAACGATCGGGCCTTTGCTTCGGATCTTTGGGCGCGGATGGCCGACATATAGGCTTCTTGCAAGGCCGAAGATGAGGCCTCGATAATCGTGTTGATCTGGCCTACGAGGGAATCGTCGCCCGTATCTTCGACGGCCTTTAAAACATCAGCCGCCAGTGCAATTCCAAGTTCTTCCGTTGTGGGCATCCGACTACCGCGTCTGCTCGCCAAGACGACGGCGTACATATTCCTGAACCGTCGTGATCATTGGCACCATATGGTCTTCTTCATTCTCAAAGAAGTGGCCAGCACCCTCGATTTGATCGTGGGAAATGGTGATGCCCTTTTGCTCGCGCAGCTTGCCCACCAATGTCGCGGTATCCTTGATCGGGGCCACGCGGTCGGCGGTGCCGTTGATGATCAGACCAGAGGAAGGGCAGGGCGCAAGGAAGGAAAAATCATACATGTTTGCGGGTGGCGCTACGGAGATGAAACCGGTGATTTCCGGTCGTCGCATCAACAGCTGCATGCCGATCCAGGCCCCAAACGAAAACCCTGCTACCCAGCAATGCTTGGAATTGGGGTTCATCGCCTGCAGATAGTCCAAAGCAGAGGCGGCGTCAGAAAGCTCGCCAATGCCTTGGTCATATTCGCCCTGGCTGCGGCCAACGCCGCGGAAATTAAAGCGCAGGACCGTAAAGCCAAGCTCATGGAACGCATAATGCAACCGGTGCACAACACGGTTGTTCATTGTGCCACCAAATTGCGGATGCGGGTGCAAGATGATTGCGATCGGGGCATCCAACGCTTTTTGCGGATGGTATCGACCTTCGAGACGGCCTTCTGGGCCGGCGAAAATGACTTCTGGCATCGCCTGTCTTCTCTTTGCGGATGCCGGCCTTTCATCAAAACTGGCATTGCCATTCTTGACGATTTTGCTCAGGCACCCTAGAACTGTTCTAAATACCAGCATAAGCTAGTGACCGGGTGGGTTGGAGTTAAGCGGCCTATCGCCTGCCGTCAATGATTTTACGGAGCTTTTGACATGAAACTCTCGACCAAAGGACGATATGCGATGGTTGCGCTGGCCGATCTGGCCATGGCGCATCCTGATCGCCTGACCTCTTTGTCCGAGATTTCCGAGCGTCAGGACATTTCACTTCCCTATCTGGAGCAGCTTTTTGTGAAGCTGCGCCGGGCCGGGTTGGTGGATTCGGTGCGCGGGCCCGGCGGCGGTTATAAACTGGCGCGGGATCCGGCGGTGATCCGGGTCAGCGAAGTTCTGGAAGCGGTTGATGAAACCGTCAGCGCCCTTCACACTGGTGCCGGGGCCACTGGCGGCGTGTCCGGCAGCCGCGCACAGTCCATGACCAATCGGCTTTGGGAAGGGCTTTCCGCTCAGGTTTATGTCTTTTTGCACCAGACACGGCTGTCAGATGTCATCCAAAACGAACTGACACCATGCCCTGCGGTGCCCGCCCTTTTCCAACTGGTGGACGAATGAGCACGCGTGCCTATCTTGATTGGAATGCCACTGCGCCGCTTCGCCCAGAAGCGCGGGTCGCAATGCGGTCGGCTGACGAACTCGTGGGCAATCCGTCCTCGGTCCATGCCGAAGGCCGCGCAGCCAAGGCCGTGATCGAAGATGCGCGGCAAGCCGTGGCGGCCCTTCTAGGCTGCCGTCCGGTCGAAGTAGTCTTTACGTCGGGCGCCACCGAAGCGGCTGGTGTTTTGTCAAACCGTCCTGCGGGCACCAATGTGATCGTCGAGCCTACGGCGCATGATTGCCTGTTGGCGCATCAGCGCATGGACGGATCTGCCATAGCCGGGCATATACTCGCCATGGGCTTGGCCAATTCTGAAACAGGTGTCATCACCGAACCACCGGCGAAGGCCGATGCCGGATACCCTTATGGGGCGCATCGTGCCGATTGGCTGCTTTTGGATGTTGTGCAGGCCGTTGGGCGCATTCCCTTTGCGTTTTCATGGAGCGGTGCGGAGTTTGCGCTTGTCTCCGCCCATAAGCTTGGCGGCCCAAAAGGCGTGGGCGCTCTGATCGTGCGCGACGGGGTGGATATCAATTCACTTCGTCTTGGTGGCGGTCAGGAACAAGGGCGGCGATCGGGCACAGAAAATGTCACCGGGATTGCCGGATTTGGTGCGGCGGCAAAGGCAGCGCTGCGTGATCTGAATGACGGGCTTTGGGACAAGGTTGCCGCATTGCGTGACGCGCTTGAGACGCGTATTGCGGCAGAAACCGATGCCGTGATCGTGGGCAAAGACCGGCTGCGATTGCCCAACACCTCGTGCCTGATGGTGCCGGGCTGGAAGGGCGAAACACAGGTGATGCAGATGGATCTGGCCGGATTTGCAATCTCGGCAGGCTCTGCCTGTTCCAGCGGCAAGGTCAAAGCCAGCCGTGTCTTGAAAGCAATGGGATTCGATGAGATGGAAGCAGGGTCAGCGATCCGTGTCTCATTCGGGCCTGAAACGACCGATGAAGAAGTGGCGCGCTTTGGCGATGCCTGGCTGGCGCAATATGCGAAATATCGCGCGCGGGCTGCATAGGGAGGCGCGTATAAATCATGGAAAAGACGAAAGTAATTAAGATGTCACTAGATAGCGATCAAGACGTAACCGAGCTGGAAGTCCGCGAAGGTGTTGATCGCGAAACGGTCGAGGCTGTTCAGAACATGGGCGCCTACAAATACGGCTGGAACACCGAGATTGAAATGGAATATGCGCCTTTGGGCGTAAACGAAGACATCGTGCGCCTGATCTCGGCCAAGAATGAAGAGCCGGAATGGATGACCGAATGGCGCCTTGCCGCCTTCGCCCGCTGGAAAGAGATGGAAGAGCCGCGTTGGGCGATGCTCAACTATCCCGAAATCGACTACCAGTCGCAGTATTACTATGCCCAGCCGAAAAGCATGATCGAGAAGCCAAAGTCGTTGGACGACGTCGATCCAAAGCTGTTGGCCACTTACGCCAAGCTTGGCATCCCTTTGAAAGAACAAATGATTCTTGCGGGCGTCGAAGGCGCCGAGGATGCCCCGGCCGAAGGCCGCAAAGTGGCGGTTGACGCGGTGTTTGACTCGGTTTCCCTTGGCACGACCTTCAAGGCAGAGCTGGCCAAGGAAGGCGTGATTTTTTGCTCGATTTCCGAGGCGATCCGCGAACATCCCGAACTGGTGAGGAAATATCTGGGTTCGGTTGTACCGCAGTCTGACAACTTCTTTGCGACGCTCAACAGCGCTGTCTTTTCGGACGGGTCATTCGTTTACATCCCACCAAACACAAAATGTCCGATGGAACTGTCCACCTATTTCCGCATCAATGCAGAAAATACCGGACAGTTTGAACGCACGCTGATCATCGCCGACAAGGGCAGTTATGTGAGCTACCTTGAAGGCTGCACGGCGCCCAAGCGCGATGTGGCACAGCTGCATGCGGCGGTGGTGGAACTGGTTATTCTGGAAGATGCCGAGATAAAGTACTCCACCGTTCAGAACTGGTATCCCGGTGATGAAGAGGGCAAGGGCGGCATCTATAACTTTGTGACCAAGCGCGCCGATTGCCGGGGGGACCGGGCCAAGGTGATGTGGACGCAAGTCGAGACCGGATCAGCGATCACCTGGAAATACCCGTCTTGCATCTTGCGCGGCGAAGGCAGCCAAGGCGAATTCTATTCGATCGCGATTGCCAACAATATGCAGCAGGCAGATACCGGCACAAAGATGATCCATCTTGGCAAGAACACCCGGTCACGCATTGTTTCTAAAGGGATTTCTGCCGGTCGTGCACAGAACACGTATCGCGGGCTTGTGTCTATGCACCCCAAGGCGAAGAACAGCCGCAACTACACCCAATGCGACAGCCTGTTGATCGGCGATAAATGCGGTGCCCATACGGTGCCCTATATCGAGGTGAAGAACAACTCGTCCCGCGTCGAACATGAGGCGACGACGTCGAAGGTCGACGACGATCAGCTCTTCTACTGCCGTTCGCGCGGCATGGATGAGGAAGAGGCGGTGGCATTGGTCGTCAATGGTTTTTGCAAGGAAGTGCTGCAAGCGCTGCCGATGGAGTTTGCCATGGAGGCGCAGAGCCTCGTGGCGATCTCTCTTGAGGGGAGCGTAGGGTAACCATGGCTCAGGAGGATTTCGAAGCGCGACTGGCGCGAATTGGAACCAAGGAAAGACCATCCGCCGCCACCGCGACGCGCGAGAGCGGGCGTCTGGACAGTGCGCCAAGATGGCGCGGTGCGATATGGGGCGGCCTCGCTTCGGCGGCGGTGCTCGTGCTTTTTGCCAACTTGCAGGCGATCTCGGACGCTGCGCCTGAAGCCATCCGCAACAGTGACACGCCGGGCGCCTTCGGTGCGCCGGTGGCGATCCTGAGTGTTCTCTGGTTTGCCGCGATCCCCATGTGGTTCGTGGGGAGTGTGCTGAAAGGTGCGCTGTCCATGAAAGGATTTTTCTTTCCGCGCCCTTTCGTGACTGGTGCCTTCGCGGTACTTGCGGCAGGTCTGGCGTTTCTGAAACTTGGTACATGAGGCTGGTATGATCGTCACCACGACCCCCTCCATCGAGGGCCAGAAGATCGCCCGCTACCACGGCATCGTCACCGGCGAGGCGATCCTCGGTGCGAACATCTTCCGCGATCTCTTCGCGCAGGTCCGCGACATCGTCGGGGGCCGTTCAGCGGCCTATGAGCAGGAGCTGGGACGGGCGCGGGAAACCGCGCTCCGCGAGATGGAGGAGCGGGCGACGATTCTCGGCGCCAATGCCATTGTCGGCGTCGATCTCGACTATGAGGTGATCAACAACATGCTGATGGTCTCGGCCTCTGGCACGGCTGTGGCGCTTGGATAATGGCCATGGCAGCAACATATATTGGTATCTGCACCCGTTTGTTTCGCAACGGGGCATTGGGGCCAAATCGGGGCGGTGACGTCGCGGAAATCCCTTGTTTTCGGTCTGATTTCTGCCGCAAACCTAGGGCATTTCTCGCCTTAGAAGAGCAACGACCTAGGACGCGCCTGAATTATGATGGTCGATCAGAAATCCGCATTTGCCGACCGGCTGAATCGTATTCAGAAGGGTCAGCAGTACGAGCACGCGGATGTCGTCGGCTACCAAACCCAGACGCGCGCGAACAAGCTTTTTGGCAACAAGCCCAAACGCGAGAAGCGGACATTCGCGGAAAAGCTTATGGTGATCGTCGCCTTCTTTTGCGGGATGTCATCGGTACTGGTGGGGCGCGTGGCGTATTTCCATCTGGCAAAGCTGGAAGGCCTGCCACCGGCGTTTTACGATCTGGGCGGGCGCGGGATGGTGCTTTTTGCCTTCGTTCTGGCCTCGATCCTTCTGGTGATTTTTCACCTTTCCACCCGGTCGCGCTTTCCGGCGCTGTTGGTTGGGTGTCTGGTGATGCATTACGGCGAAGTGGCCGTAGCCTCAAACGCACCCGAGATCTGGTCACAGATTTTTTCGTCGGACTACGCAGGAATGATGGCCGAACAGGGCCGGGATTACCGGCTGACGCCCGCAGGCTAACCCAATCACAATCTGAAATCACACCGGCCCGGGCTTTTCGCCCGATGGCCGTTTTTGCCATTTGAACGAGGATAATATGCTGAATATCAAAAACCTTCAGGTCAAGCTTGAGGAAGAAGACAAGGAAATTCTCAAAGGCGTGGACCTGAAAATTGAAGCCGGCTCGGTTCATGCGATCATGGGACCGAACGGGTCAGGTAAATCGACACTGTCTTATGTCTTGTCCGGCAAGGGCGGCTATGAGGTGACGGGCGGGTCGGCCACGCTTGACGGCGTAGACCTTCTGGAGATGGAGCCGGAAGACCGCGCGGCAGCCGGGTTGTTCCTGGCGTTTCAATATCCGGTTGAGATCCCCGGCGTTGGCAACATGACATTCTTGCGCACCGCGTTGAACGCCCAGCGCAAGTCGCGCGGCGAGCCGGAGGTAAGCGCGGGTGACTTCCTCAAATTGGTGCGCGAAAAAGCCAAGGCATTGAAAATTGATGCTGAAATGCTGAAACGGCCGGTCAATGTCGGCTTTTCCGGCGGTGAGAAAAAGCGCAATGAAATCTTGCAGATGGCTATGCTTGAGCCGCGCATGTGTGTGCTTGATGAAACCGACAGCGGCCTCGATGTGGATGCGATGAAATTGGTGGCCGACGGCGTGAATGCGCTGCGCGATGCGGGCCGCGCCTTTTTGGTGATCACGCATTATCAGCGCCTTTTGGACCATATCCAACCCGATGTGGTTCACATCATGGCCGATGGCCGAATCATCAAGACCGGCGGGCCAGAGCTTGCGCTTGAGGTTGAGCAGAATGGCTATGCCGACATTTTGGCGGAGACGGCGTAATGGCGGCCCCAATGCGCAAAGACAACACCGAAGCGGCCACCGAAGCACGCATCGCTGCCCTTGACGTGAATCTGTCCGGGTTTGCAGGCAAGGCGCGGGCAGGGGCATTGGCCCGGTTGCGCACAATGGGTCTGCCCGGTCGACGCGATGAGTATTGGAAATATACCGACCCATCGTCGCTTGTGTCGCCGGGTGCCCCTGCTGCCGCACTTTTTGATGCCGATGAGGCACAGATGTTCGAAGGTGTCGACGCGCTGCGCCTGATCTTTACAGACGGTGTATTCGACGCGGAGCAATCAGACGATCTGTCCCTTTCGGGTGTTGAGATTACCCGTCTGGCTGAGGCCGGAGCGGCAGACATCCACTGGGCGCAGGACCTTTACGGCCAGCTGGAGACCCGCGGACAAGACCCGGTTGCCCGCCCGCTGGCGGCCCTTAATACCGCTGCGGCATCTGACGGTGTGTTGATCCGTGTGACCGGACAGGCGGCAAAGCCCGTGCACCTCATCTACCGCCATGCCGATGTGCACTCCGACGCGGTGTTGCATCACTGTATCCGCGTCGAGACGGGCGCAGAGCTGACTCTGTTGGAAACCGGCCCGGCAGCGGCCAGATTCAATCAGGTCTTGGAGGTTGATATCGCCCAAGGCGGGCGCTTTCACCATGTCCGCGCCCAAGGGCGCGATCATGAGTTGCGCGCCATCACTCATACTTTCACGCGTCTGGCTGCAGAGGCCCTTTTCAAAAGCTTTACGCTGACAGCCAACGGCCAGCTGACGCGCAACGAATGTGTCATTGAGATTGCGGGTGATCATGCAATGGCGCATGTCGCAGGTGCAGCACTGGGCGACGGCAAGACCTGCCCGTTTCACCATGATGACACGATTTTTGTAACCCATGATGCGGTCGGATGCGAAAGCCGGCAGGTCTTTAAGAAGGTTCTGAAAAACGGGGCGACGGGCGTGTTTCAGGGCAAGATCCTTGTGAAGTCGGGTGCGCAGAAAACCGATGGCTACCAGATCAGTCAGGCCCTGCTTTTGGACGATGACAGCCAGTTTCTGGCCAAGCCCGAGTTGGAAATCTATGCCGATGACGTGCAATGTTCGCACGGCTCGACCACCGGCGCGATTGATGAGACGGCGCTGTTCTATCTCAGGTCGCGCGGGGTTCCGCATGATGAGGCGACCGCGCTTTTGGTGCTGTCGTTTCTGGCCGATGCCATTGCCGAGATTGACGATGACCGGTTGGCCGCGGATATCGTGACCCGGCTGGAAGCCTGGCTGGCCCGCAGGAAGAGCTGATGGCAGTGACGGACGATATCGTCGCGACCTATCGCGGTCCGCGCACCGTCATGCAACGGCTCTTGGGGGGCGAACGGCATGAAGCCCGTGTGCTTGCCTATCTGCTGGCGGCGCTTATCGTCATCTTCGTGGCGCAGTGGCCGGGGCAGGCGCGGGCGGCATTTCTGGATCCGTCCGTGCCAATGACCCAGCGTATGGTTGCAGCGTTGCTGGCGGTTCTGGCATCAATCCCCGCCTTTTATCTTCTGGCGGCAATTGCACATTTGGGCGCGCGCGTCTTTGGTGGGCGCGGCAGTTTTTTTACCGCACGACTGGCATTGTTCTGGGCGCTCTTGGCCGTGACACCGTTGATGCTGCTGCAAGGTTTGATAGCAGCTTTCGTTGGGCCGGGGGCCGGGCTTAGCGCAATCGGGTTCGTGGTTTTTGCAGTCTTTATCTGGTTTTGGTCGGCGGGTCTGATCACGTCGGAATTCGGAGTAAAAACATGACCGGACTGAATGCTCTGTTTTTCGATCTGTTGGCTCAGACACTGCGCGATCCGCAAGGGGCCGCCCGCCGGTTGATGGATCTGCGCCCACCGATGGAAGCCCGTTGGCTTGGGTTGTTTCTGGTCACTGTGATCGGGTTCATGTTTACCAAGCTGGCTTCTGTGTTGTTTCCCGCCGGGCAAGAAGCACAGATTTTCGGCTTTCTGGTGAACCCGATGCTTGGGCTGCCGGTGCAGGCTGGATCCTTACTGCTGATGTCCATCGCAATGGCTTATGTCGGGCGGATATTTGGCGGCACCGGTACATTTGCGGATGCGCTGTTGCTGGTGGTGTGGTTGCAATTCTTGCTGACGCTGCTGCAAACGGTTCAATTTATCGGCCTGCTGGTCCTGCCGCCCCTTGCCACTTTGATTGGCTTTGGCTCCATCGTTTTGTTTTTGTGGCTTATGACCCAATTCATCAAGGCGCTGCATGGCTTTGCCAATACGGCGAAAGTCGTCATTGGCATGATCGTCAGCTTTTTCGCGATAGTTGTGGTGCTTGCGCTTGTTTTCATGGCCCTTGGCATCACGCCGCCATTGCAGAAAGTTTGACTGATGTACGACGTCCAAAAGATCCGCGCAGACTTTCCCATCCTGTCGCGCGAGGTTAATGGCAAGCCCTTGGTCTATCTCGACAATGGCGCGTCGGCCCAAAAGCCGCGTGTGGTGATTGATGCCATGTCGCATGCCTATGAAATGGAATATGCAAATGTCCATAGAGGCTTACACTACCTTTCTAACCTGGCGACCGACAGGTATGAGGCGGTCCGGGGCATTGTTGCGCGGTTTCTCGGCGCCGCAGATCCCGATGAGATTGTGTTTACCACGGGCACGACCGAGGCGATTAATCTGATCTCATACGCCTGGGCCGCCCCCCGCATGCAGCCCGGCGATGAGATTGTGCTGAGCGTGCTAGAGCATCACGCCAATATCGTGCCTTGGCATTTCTTGCGCGAACGCCAAGGCGTTGTGTTGAAATGGGTTGAGCCGGAAACGGATGGTTCGCTCGATCCGCAAAAGGTCATCGATGCGATCGGGCCAAAGACAAAGCTGGTCGCAGTCACGCAGATGTCGAATGTCACCGGCACTTTGGTCGATATTGCGGCGATCTGCCGGGGGGCGAAGGCAAAGGGCGTGCCGATCTTGGTCGATGGCTCGCAAGGGGCTGTGCACCGCCCGGTTTCGATCCCCGATATAGGCTGCGATTTCTATGCGATTACCGGGCATAAGCTATACGGCCCCTCCGGCTCCGGCGCGATCTGGATCGCCAAGGAACGGATGGCCGAAATGCGTCCCTTCCTCGGCGGCGGCGACATGATCCGAGATGTCTACCGTGATACCGTCACCTATAACGATCCGCCGATGAAGTTTGAGGCGGGCACCCCCGGGATCGTCCAGCAGATCGGCATGGGCGTGGCGCTTGAGTATCTTATGGCGCTTGGCATGGAGAATGTCGCGGCGCATGAGGCTGATTTGCGCGACTATGCTTGCGTGCGGTTCAAAGGGCTGAACTGGCTGAACGTGCAAGGCAACGCACCGGGCAAGGGTGCGATTTTCTCAATGACGCTGGAAGGGGCAGCCCATGCCCATGATATCTCCACCGTGCTCGACAAGAAGGGTGTCGCGGTCCGCGCCGGCACGCATTGCGCGATGCCGTTGCTGGACCATCTCGGCGTCACCGCAACCTGCCGGGCTTCCTTTGGGCTTTATAACACCAAGGCCGAGGTGGATGTTCTGGTCGAGGCGCTGGAGCTTTGCCATGAGCTTTTCGCCTGACAGATCCCCTGCGTCGCGGGGCCTAAAACTGATTGCAGGCGGGATGGGTTTATCCTATAGCTCGCCCCGACGCACCCGTAGCTCAGCTGGATAGAGCGCTGCCCTCCGAAGGCAGAGGTCAGAGGTTCGAATCCTCTCGGGTGCGCCAAAATATCAATCACTTGCAGAGTTAAGCCGGGTCGGCTGTTCAGGCGGCTTTTATTCCATTTCAATCGTGCCGGGGGGTTTTGACGTGATGTCATACATCACCCGGTTGATGCCTTGGACTTCATTGATGATCCGCGTGGCCGTTTCGCCCAGAAATTCGTGGGTGAAGGGATAGTAATCGGCGGTCATACCATCGACCGAGGTGACCGCGCGCAAAGAGCAGGCATAATCATAGGTGCGGTAATCGCCCATGACGCCGACGGTCTTGACCGGCAAGATCGCCACAAAGGCTTGCCAAATCTCATCGTAAAGGCCGTGTTTGCGGATCTGATCCAGATAGACCGCATCGGCCTGGCGCAGGATATCCAGCTTTTCGCGGGTGATCTCTCCGGGGCAGCGGATGGCAAGGCCGGGGCCGGGGAAGGGGTGGCGGCGGATGAAGCTTTCGGGCAGGCCCAGTTCGCGGCCCAGGGCGCGGACCTCATCCTTGAAAAGTTCGCGCAGGGGTTCGACCAGTTGCATGTTCATGCGGTCGGGCAGGCCGCCCACGTTGTGATGCGATTTGATCGTGACCGAGGGGCCGCCCGAAAAGCTCACGCTTTCGATGACATCGGGGTAAAGGGTGCCTTGGGCCAGGAAATCGGCGCCGCCGATGGCTTTGGCGTGTTTCTCAAACACCTCGATGAAAAGGCCGCCGATGATCTTGCGCTTGGTTTCGGGGTCCGAGACGCCTTCAAGCTTGCCCAGGAACAGGTCGGATTCGTCGGCATGGATCAAGGGCAGATTGTAGTGTTCGCGAAACATGCTGACGACCTGTTCGCTTTCGCCCAGACGCATGAGGCCATGATCGACATAGACGCAGGTCAGCTGCGCGCCGATCGCCTCATGGATGAGGACGGCGGCAACCGAGCTGTCGACGCCGCCTGAAAGCGCGCATATAACCCGCTTGTCGCCCACTTGCGCGCGGATTTTGGCGATCGCATCTTCGCGGTAGGCGCCCATGGTCCAATCCCCGGTGAAACCGGCGAGACGCACGAAGTTCTCATAAAGCTTGGCGCCTTTCGGGGTGTGGTGCACCTCGGGGTGGAACTGCACGGCGTAGAAATTGCGCGCGGGGTCTGCGGTGATGGCGAAAGGCGCATTGGGCGAGGTGCCGTAGACCGCAAAACCGGGGGCGATTTCGCTGACGTGGTCGCCATGGCTCATCCAGACCTGTTCGCGGCCCTCGCCAAACCAGCCATCGAGAAGCGGCAAGCCCGTGCCTGCAGGCGTCACATAGGCGCGGCCGAATTCGGCGGTGCCATGGCCGCGTTCGACCTTGCCGCCCAGGCAATGCATCATCACCTGTTGGCCGTAGCAGATGCCCAGAACCGGCACGCCGATGTTGAACACCGATGGGGGCGGCATGGGCGCGCCGTCGGAAAAGACCGAGGCCGGTCCCCCCGACAAGATCACGGCTTTGGGGGCGAAATCAGCCAAGAACGCATCATCCACCCGGTTGAAGGGGTGAATTTCGCAATAGACATTCAGCTCTCGCAGGCGGCGCGCGATAAGCTGCGTTACCTGGCTGCCGAAGTCGATGATCAAAAGGCGGTCATGTGATTGGGTCATGGGCCCGGAATATTGGGTTGGTCTGAAACGCGCAAGGGGGCGTTTTTGCCCCTGGCCCCGGTTTGTTTGAACACATTCAGAATATTTCCCCCCCTGATCCGCGCCTGAACCGGCAATGTCGCATAACGATGTGAATGTCGTTTTTGCTTGCCAAGCGACGTTATCCGCGCGGGCCAAAAGATGCGGATGGGTAAAAGATGGGCAAAGCAATCGCGAGGAGCTAAGCGATGAATGAAGTTGTGGAAGGTCGGCGGGCAAGGGGCGGCGGCGGGGCTGCGCGGCGGGCGGAACGGACCGCAGTGCATTTCGAGACGGCCAAATTCATCGAACGCAATATTCCGAACCTTGAGATATTGAACGAAGAAGCGCTTGCGATCATCGAATATAATGCCGACACGATTTTGGAAGAAATCGGCGTCAATTTCGTGGAAAACCCCGAAGCCCTTGAACGCTGGAAGGCCGCTGGCGCCGAAGTGACGGGCGAGCGGGTGCGCATTCCGCGCGGGCTGGCGCGTGAATTGTGCAAGACCGCGCCATCCTCTTTCGTGCAACATGCCCGCAACCCTGCGCGCAATGTGACCATTGGCGGCAAAAATCTGGTGCTTGCGCCGGTCTACGGCCCCCCCTTCGTGCGCGATGAGGGCGGTCGGCGCTATGCAACGATCGAGGATTTCCGCAAATTCGTGAAGCTTGGCTATATGTCAAAATGGCTGCACCATTCGGGCGGTACGGTTTGTGAACCGACGGATGTGCCGGTCAACAAGCGCCATCTTGACATGCTGCTTGCGCATATGACGCTTTCGGACAAGCCCTATATGGGCTCGGTCACCGAACCCAGCCGCGCCGAAGATTCGGTTGAGATGTCGAAGATCCTGTTCGGTGCGGATTTCGTCGA
>JBARVN010000153.1:0-20853 GCA_049646285.1 Albidovulum sp.
TCATCCCCCCTCAGCCCGAGCCCCGCAACTCTCGTCGCAAGATCTTGCCCGTGGCGGTCATTGGCAGGGTTTCACGTCTCTCGACCGAACGCGGGGCCACATGTGGGCCGATCCGGTCTTTGACACGTGTGATCAGGGCGGCTTCCAGACCAGCCCAAGCTGCACCCTCGCGCAAGACGACAAAGGCTTTTACCACCTCACCCTTCACGGCGTCCGGCACGCCGATACAGGCAGCCATCACCACGTCAGGGTGACCGCTAAGGCAGTTTTCGATTTCGGACGGGCCGATCCGGTATCCCGCTGACGAAATGATATCGTCATCGCGCGCGACATAGGTAAAATAACCGTCAGCATCACGGCGACCCAGATCGCCCGTGCGCAGCCAATCACCCGTGAACTTTGCAGCCGTGGCTTCAGGATTGCCCAGATACTCCAGAAACATCACCGGATGGCCGCGCCTGACGGCAATCTCGCCCAGATCGCCTGCGGGCAGCACATGGCCCTCAGCACCGATCACCGCAACCTCAGCGCCCGGAACGGCGCGGCCGATGGTGCCCGGCCGCGTCGGGAACAGACCTTCGGATGAGCAGACCACCAGATTGCACTCGGTCTGGCCGTAAATCTCATTGATCGGGGCTTTCAGCGTCGTGCGGCCCCAATCGAGCATCTCTGCCCCAAGGCTTTCGCCGCCCGAAGCCACGGCACGGATGCACAATCCTTCCGGCACCTTGGTGCCCCGCATCAGCTTGAGTGCGGTCGGCGGCAAAAAGAGGTTTGTCACCTGATGGTCCCGGATCAGCCGAAACGCCTCATCGGCATCAAACTTGCGCATCCGGCGCGACACCAGCGGCACACCGTAGTAAAGGCACGGCATAGCCAAATCCATCAATCCGCCGATCCATGCCCAATCTGCGGGTGTCCAGCCCACCGCCCCGGGTTGCGGAAAAAACCCGTGGCTGAGTTCGATGTTCGGCAAATGCCCCAGCAAGAATCTGTGCGCGTGCAAAACGCCCTTGGGCGGGCCAGTGGTGCCCGACGTGTAGATCAACACCGCAGGATCGTCAGCCTTGGCCCTGACCGGCGTCAGATGATCTGAGGCGCGGTCAATCTCGGCCCAAAAATCGCGGTCAGCTGAAGGGTCCGTGCAATAAATCTCCAACAAGTCTGGCAATGCGCCCCGTAACCCTGCCAGCCGCTCAGCCCCCGGCCCATCTGTCACAACGATGCGCGCGCAGGCATCAGACAGACGGTATTCAAGCGCATCCGGTCCAAACAGCGTGAACAAAGGCAAGACCACCGCGCCAAGCTTCAGCGCCGCAAAATGCGCAATAAGAAACGCCGGGCCCTGTGGCAGCAACACGGCGAGTGTCTGGCCCGGCCTTAACCCGCGCGCTGCAAACGAATTTGCCAGCCGGTCGGACGCGGTTTTCAAGGTGCCGTAGGACCAATGCCGCACAGACTGTTTCTGCACCTCGATCAACGCCAACCGGTTCGGATCCGTGCGGGCCCAACTGTCACAGCAGGCCTCAGACATGTTAAAATTTGCCGGAATATTCCACCGAAACGCTGCGCAAAGCGCTTCATACCCAAGATCGGTGCGAAGCAGGCCGCGATGCCTCATAGCCGCCCTGTCTTGCTGTGGTGCCGGAACGTGGTGAAATGGGCTTGGCGCATGGATATGACGATAGTCTGACAAGACGGCGCCATCAACGCCCGCTTTGTGCTTGCCGCGCCCGCGGCCCCAGCCTAGGCTTACACCATGGCACCTTTGATAGACCCCTTCGCCCGTCCGATTTCTTACCTGCGCGTCTCGGTGACGGATCGCTGTGATTTCCGCTGCACCTATTGCATGACCGAGCATATGCAGTTCTTGCCAAAGAAGGAACTGCTGACGCTGGAGGAGCTGGACCGGTTGTCTACAGCCTTCGTCCGCCTGGGGGTGGAAAAGCTGCGCATCACCGGTGGAGAGCCGCTGGTTCGTCGCGACATTCTGACGTTTTTCAAAGGGATGTCCCGACATCTTGAGACAGGGGCGTTGAAAGAACTGACGCTGACGACCAATGGCTCCCAGCTCGCGCGCTTTGCAGGGGATCTGGCCGCGTGCGGTATCCGGCGCGTGAATGTGTCGCTGGACACGCTCGACCCGGACAAGTTTCACGCCATCACCCGTTGGGGTCGGTTGCCTCAGGTGCTTGAAGGGCTAGAAGCCGCGAAAAAAGCCGGTTTGAAGGTCAAGATCAACACCGTTGCCCTAAAGGGGTTCAACGAGGCTGAGCTTTTCCCGCTTCTTGATTGGTGTGCGGCCGAAGGTCATGACCTGACATTCATCGAAGTGATGCCGATGGGCGAGATGGGCGAAGAGATGCGTCTGGATCAATACTGGCCATTGAAGGATCTGCGCGCCACCTTGGCTGAACGCTTCACCCTGACTGAACTGGCGGAACGCACCGGCGGCCCGGCACGCTATGTGCGGATCGAAGAAACCGGTCAGAAAATCGGGTTCATCACACCGCTGACCCATAATTTCTGCGAAAGCTGCAACAGGGTCCGGGTAACGTGCACGGGTGAGCTGTTCATGTGCCTCGGGCAAGAAGACAACGCCGATTTGCGCGCCCCCTTGCGCGCCAGCGAAGATGACACTGGCCTTGAGCGTGCGATTCGTGCGGCGATCGCCCGCAAACCCAAAGGGCACGACTTCGACTATTCCCGTCAGAAAGTCGCAGGCCAGATGACCCGACACATGAGCCACACCGGCGGCTAGCGCGCTGAGGCTGTCCGCCGCCAGACATCAGGGGTCACGCCTTCGGTTTCTCGAAACACCCGGATCAGATGCGACGCATCGCAAAAACCTGTCTCAGCGGCAATGTCCGTTACCGAACGGTCCGGGTGGCTTAGCAGCATTCGGGCCTGGGCCAGACGTATCTTGCGGTTGGCCTCGGCCGGGGTCAGTTTCAAATCCGCAACAAAATGCCGTTCCAGTTTGCGACGGCTTACACCCAACTGAATGGCAAGATCGGCTACAGCCACAGGCGTTTCCGGGAATTGTTGCATCCGCAGCAGCGCGCGTTTGACCAAAGGGTCATGCGCCGACAGATCAAGCGGCAATCCCGGTTGCGGGCGGTCTGCATCTGAAACCTCGTCCACAATCATGATCGACAGGCTTTTGCGTGCCACTGCGCGACCGATATGGCGATCAACCAAGAACGCCGCCAGATGGGCGGTACTGACGCCGCCTGAACAGGTCAGCCGATCACGATCCGCCACGAATATCTGGTCTGAAATAGGAATAAGTCCTTCGAATTCTTCCAAAAAATCGTCGCGGTGAAACCAGCTGACACAACATTTATACCCCTGCATCAACCCGATCCGGTGAAGCACAATAGCGCCCGTGCATAGCCCGATCAGCGACCGTTTCGCAGCCGCTGCGCGGTGCAGGAATGTCGTCGTTTCAGCGGGCAGATGCTGTGCGTCGCCGATCAATCCGCCCACGACGGCGATATAGTCAAATCGCTGCGGGTCGCCTAACCGCTCGTCTGGCCGGATCGTCAGCCCACAGCTGCTTTCGATCGGTTCCAGATGCGGGGCGATAACCCGCCAACTGCACAAAATCGGGCGGGACCGGTCGCCTTCATCCGCTGCCAGACGCAAGACGTCGATGAAATTGGCCAATGCTGCCAGCGTGAACCGCCGCGTCAGGATGATCCCGACTTTCAGACGTTGGGATGCGGCGGGATGAACCATTGGGATCGTGGAACCTAACGAGTGGCGCAAATGTCATGCACATATGCCGCATTCATCCAATCGCATTCGCACCACCCTGTCAATATGGCGCACCGCTCCCAGCAACACCTGTCGAACATGGCGGGTCTGTCCGGAAGACATTTTATGACCCACCAAAGCCCGATCTATCCGCTGCACAAGATCCCCGGCGCGCTCGGGACAGAGGCGTCAGGTCAGGTGCGGTTCACCTTCTTGCTGCTCGACGGCTTCACGCATGTGGCGCTTGCGGCGGCGATAGAACCGATGCGGATCGCAAACCACCTGCTGGGGCGCAAAGCCTATGGCTGGACGCTGGTCTCGGCGAGCGGCGCACCTGTGACCTGTTCCAACGAGATGACCCTGTTGGTGGACGGGCCGCTCCAATCCCTAGGGCGCAATGATACGCTGATCGTTGTCGGCGGGCCGGCAACCTATGGTCAGGCTGACACCCGACTGTTGGCGCAGCTTCGCCACGAAGCGGCCCATGGGGTGCGCATCGGTGCGCTGTGTATGGGGATTTACGCGCTTGCCCTTGCCGGGTTTCTGGATGGGCAGGATTGCCCGATCCATTGGGATGTGGCGGATGGATTTGCAGAAGAGTTCCCAAATGTGAACATCAGCCGCAATGCCTTTGTGCTGGGGCGTCACCCGTCTGCCCCCGGTGGGGCCGTTGCGGGCGACATGATGATCCATTTGATCACCGAGACACATGGCACCGAACTGGGTGCCCGCATCGCCGATCAGATGGTGTGCAACGGCGTGCGCAGCCCAGGATCCCAACAAACCGTGTCGCTTCAATCGCGCTACGGCATGCGCAACCCGCGCCTGGTAAAGGTATTGCGTACCATGGAAGCCAATCTGGAAACGCCCCTGTCATCTGAAAAAATCGCCGCCATCGCCGCGATGTCTGTTCGCCAGACAGAACGGCTTTTTGCGCATCACCTCAAGACCACGCCTATGGGGTTTTACGCACAAATGCGGCTGGAAAAGGCGCGCAGGCTTTTGGAACAGACCGAGCTGTCGGTTACCGAAGTCGCCGTGGCCTGCGGCTATAAATCAACCTCGCATTTCGGAAAAGCGTTTCGCACCGCATACGGCGTTGCACCCAAAAAGATGCGGGTGGTACAGGCATAGTCGCAGACCACCCGCAGACAGGTATCAGTAGCGGAATATGCCACCGCCGATATTCAGATTGATTTGGTTATTGCGGCTCTTTGGCGCGGGGAGCCCTGTCAGCTTGCAGTTCGCCGTGGCCGTTGCCAGATCGTCACGCTTTTTCACTTTCGTAAAAAATCCCATGTTCTTGAGGATCACCTTGTCATTCAGCGTGATCGTCGCCTTGCGCATCAACCCTTTGGTAAAGGATTGGGTGGCAGGGTCCATGAATTTTCCGACACCGCATACAGCGATCTGGTTTTCAAGCAACAGCACATCAAACAAGAATTCATAGACCACACCAAACCCGTCATCGATCCGGATGTCGCCTTCGTAAAAGTCCTTATTCACAGGTATCTGAATCAAATCTTTTGCGATTGCTGCGCTGGATAGAAACAATGCCGCAGTCGTGGCACATATTACACCAAATTTCATACTTAAGTCCTCAGGTTTAAACGATTCTTACGCCAATGAACACAAACAAGAACCACCCGCAATACGGGATTATTTCCAAGGGAAGCATTCTTAAGGGTGGAAAGACATTCAAGCCGCGGGCATTCTTTCTTCGACGATGCCAGCCCACCACGAACAGCCTGCCGGGATAGCCTCATCGTTGAAGTTATACATCGGGTGATGGACCATCGCCGTGTCACCGTTGCCGACAAGGATATAGGCCCCCGGGCGTTCTTCGAGCATATAGGCGAAATCCTCGCCGCCCATGATCAAAGGTGCTTCATCGCATCCGCCTGAAATGCCCGCCGCGACCGAGGCTGCAAATTCCGTCTGCTCATCCGAATTGATCATAACCGGGTAGCCGTGCATATATTTGACCCGCGCCACCGCGCCGTAGGCATCGGCGGTGGTTTCAGCCAGCTTCAAAAGCCGCTTCTCGGCCAATTCGCGCACGTCTTTGCTCAGCGATCGCACGGTGCCGCGCAGCGTCACCTTTTGCGGAATGACGTTGAATGCTTTGGTGTCGGTCTCAAAGCTCGTGACGGATACGACAACCTGCTCCACCGGATCCACATTGCGGCTGGCGATGGTTTGCAAGGCAATGACGATCTGGCTGGACACAACCGTGGTATCCACACCGTCTTGCGGTTTGGCGGCATGACCGCCTTTGCCTTCAACTTCGATCTCAAACTGATCGGTTGCAGCAAAGAACGCGCCGGGCCGGATCGCGAAACTGCCGGTTGGGCGCCCGGGCCAGTTGTGCATGCCGTACACTTCCTGAATGCCCCATCGGTCCATCATCCCGTCCTGGCACATCTCGCGGCCGCCGCCGCCACCCTCTTCGGCGGGCTGAAAGATCACGACCGTGGTGCCATCGAAGTTGCGCGTCTCGGCCAGATATTTAGCGGCACCCAGCAGCATCGCGGTGTGGCCGTCATGACCGCAGGCATGCATTGCCCCCGGTGATTTGGACGCATAATCCAGTCCCGTCGCCTCAAGGATCGGCAGCGCATCCATATAGGCACGCAGCCCGATGACCTTGCCTTTGCTGTCGCTCTTGCCGCGGATCACCCCGACAACACCGGTGCGCCCGATGCCTTCGACCACCTCATCACAGCCAAATCCACGCAGCAATTCGGCGACCTTTGCCGAGGTGCGATGGGTCTCAAACAAGATCTCGGGGTTTTCATGGAAATCGCGTCTCCAGCCGGTGATCTCGGGCAAGAGTTCGGCGAAACGGTTTTTGACGGGCATTGCAGTCTCCGTGGGGGCAAGGGATGGCGGGCCATTTGTGGCGTGGCGCACATGGTCGGACAAAACGCAAGCAGCCACAAGAGGCCGCGAGTTTTAAACGCGGTCGACCAGATTGTACCAGCGATAGGCCAAGGGCAAAAGGGCGCGGCGAAACCCGCCCAATGGGAAACGCCTCGCAGGGGCTGCCATAACCTCAGGCACGGCCCCCTGCCCCAGCGCAAGTCCCGCCAGCCGCTGTCCGGCATAGGTACCCATGGCCACGCCATTGCCGTGCCAGGCGAACCCGGCCCAGGCATCCGGCCAATCGCCCATAGGGCCGACATAGGGGGTCAGATTGCGTGACAGGCACACAAGGCCCGACCAGAAATATGGGGTTTCCACCTGCGCCCAGGCGGGAAACATCGCCTCGAAATTGGTGCGGATCTCGGCCCGAATGGCCGCCAAAGCCTTTGGCGTGGCCCGCACCCCGCCGCGCATGCCGATCAAGAACCGCCGGTTCGGCATCAGGCGGAAATAATGCAGCAGGTGGCGGGTGTCATAGGCCATCATATCGCTGGTCCAGCCCTGCGCGGCGATCTCGGCGTCGCTCATCTCACGCGTCACCAGAATTGCCGATTGTGCCGGCAAGTAACGCCCGGCCATCCATGCAGGCAGATCATCGCTGGAATAGCCATTGGTCGCGACAACCAATTTTTTGGCCCGCAATTGCCCCGCCGCCGTGCGCAATACATAAAAGCCGTTTTCGCGGCTGATCGATGTAACGGCCGAGTTCTCATAAAGGTGAGCCCCCGCCCCCCTGACAGCATCCGCCAGACCCAGCACATATTTCAGTGGGTTCAGCGCAAAACCGACGGGAAAGCGAAGTGCCCCATGAAAGGCCGGGCTTGCCAGCCCTTCGGCGGCCAGCTCGGACGGGCCGATCACATCAACCGGGACGTCATAGGCCAGCTGCAATTCCGCAGCCTCTGTGCGCATTGCCACAAAATCCTTTGGCCGATGCGCCATCACCGTCTCACCTTGGTGGGAATGGGCGTCTGCGTCGATGGCGTGACGCGACAATAGATCGCCGACCAGACCCACCGCATCCATTTGCGCCTGATGCCACGTCGCCATGGCGGATGGTCCGAACCGGCGCAACAGCCCCGCCTCGCTGGCCTTCGAGCCACCAAGACAGGCAAATCCGCCGTTGCGGCCCGATGCCCCCCAGCCAATTCCATTGGCCTCAAGCAGCGCCACGTTGGCCCCGGCCTGGGCCAGATGCAATGCCGCCGTCAGCCCGGTATAGCCACCCCCCAGCACCGCAACCTCTGCCGTGACATCACCGGCAAGCGGCGCGGACCGGTTGGGGCGCGCAATGGTGGTGTCCCAGTAGCATTCAGCAACCGGACCATCGCCGTAAGCGTAGTCTTCATAGATCCTTTTCATTCCCTCAAACCGGCGCGGATCAAGCCCGCACCGCCGCCTGTTCATCGGCTTGCTGCCGGGCAATCGCACGTTTGGAAATCAGCGACGCTATGATCACAGCCACAGTCACGATCCCGATCATCAGTGTTGACAGCGCATTGATCTCGGGGCTGACGCCCAGACGCACCGACGAAAAGATCTTGATCGGCAGCGTGGTGGCCGACGGACCTGCCACGAAGGACGCAATCACCAGATCATCCAGCGACAGGGTGAAGGCCAGCAACCAGCCCGAAATCACCGCAGGGGCAATAATCGGCAACGTGACCGAGCGAAAGGCGTCAAACGGTGTGCAGCCCAGATCCAATGCAGCCTCTTCCAGCGACTTGTCGAACGTGGCCAGACGGGATGAGACCACCACCGAGACATAGCACATGGTAAAGGTCGTATGTGCCAGCACGATGGTGGTGACACCCGTGCCCATACCGATCGCGATGAACAGCAGCAGCATCGCAAGGCCGGTGATCACCTCGGGCATCACCAGCGGCGCGTAGATCATGCCCGAAAACAGCGTCCGGCCCGCAAACCGCCCGGCGCGCACCAACACATAAGCCGCCATGGTGCCCAGGATCGTGGCGAGTGTCGACGACACGACCGCGACTTTCAGCGTGACCAACG
This sequence comes from Albidovulum sp., assembly GCA_049646285.1. GTDB lineage: Bacteria > Pseudomonadota > Alphaproteobacteria > Rhodobacterales > Rhodobacteraceae > Albidovulum. The sequence goes on from JBARVN010000153.1 coordinate 8,701, forward strand.
CAGCGTCCAGAAACGCCTCATTGCCCATCAGTTCCCCATACCATTTCGTCGAGAACCCGGCCCAAACCGTCACCAGCTTGGACTCGTTGAACGAAAAGATCACCAGAATGATCATAGGGATGTAAAGGAATGCAAACCCAAGCGTCAGGGAGGTTGCGTTGAACCATGAAAATCTGCGGTTCATAGCCCGGCCTCCCTTTGTTTTTGTTCGTTGCGCTGGAACAAAATGATCGGGATGATCAAGAGCAGCAGCAAGACGACCGCCACGGCTGATGCCACCGGCCAGTCCTTGTTTTGGAAGAATTCGTCAAACAGCACCTTACCGATCATCAGGGTCGAGCGGCCGCCAAGGATCGACGGAATGACAAATTCGCCAATCGCGGGAATGAAGACCAGAAAGCAACCGGCAATGATACCGGGTTTTGAAAGCGGAACGGTTATCAGCCAGAAGGCCTGCGCTTTTGAGCAGCCCAGATCTTCGGCCGCCTCATTGAGCGAACCGTCAAGCTTTTCCAGTGCCGAATAGATCGGCAGAATCATGAAGGGCAGATAGGTGTAAACGATGCCAACATAGACCGCGAAATTGGTATTGATCATGGCCAGCGGCGTGTCGATGATCCCTGTCCACATCAGGAACTGATTGAGAAACCCTTCGTTCGACAAGATCCCGATCCAGGCATAGACACGGATCAGGAACGAGGTCCAGAACGGCAAGATCACCAGCATCATCAAGGTCGGGCGCCATTCGTCAGGCGCCTGCGCCATGCCGTAGGCGATGGGAAAACCCACCAATAGCGCGATTATGGTTGAAATTGCTGCGATCTGCAGGCTTGACAGATAGGCTGAATAGTACAGCGCATCTGATGCAAGAAAGGCGAAGTTATCGAAATCCAGGGCGCCCAAAAACGCCTTGAACCCGTCCCACCCGGCAGACCAATCAAGTTGTGGTGTAAAGGGAGGGATCGAAATTGCGTATTCCGACAAGGAAATCTTAAAGACGATCGCAAAGGGGATCAGAAAGAAGATACCCAGCCACAAGTAAGGCGTGGCGATCAGGATGATGCGGCGAAAGTTCATGTGACCTGCCTCCTCATTCGCTCAGCACGATGCCGGCGGTATCGGTAAAGGACAGCCAGACCTTGTCATCCCAAGTGATATCCCGACGCGCAAGACGGCGGTTGTTGGCGACCTGCGCCTTGATCATCTGGCCACCGGCAAGCTCGACTTTGTAGGTCGAGATATTGCCCAGATATGCAATGTCTTGCACCACACCTTCAATCGCATTGGCCCGGTCCGCCGGTTTTTCAGTCGCAATAGCCACTTTTTCGGGCCGGATCGCAAAATGCACCTTCGCACCCGGGGCAATCTCGGCAGCAGTTGTGGCACGGATCGCCGGCTGACCTTCCGCCCAGGTGATGTCATAAAGACCGTTGCCCAGCGATTTGGCGCTGCCTTGGATGATATTCACGTCACCGATGAAATCGGCCACATAGACCGAGTTCGGCGTCTCATAGATCCGGTCCGGCGTATCCACCTGAATCATCCGCCCGTGATCCATCACCGCCACACGGCTGGCAACGGTCATCGCCTCTTCCTGATCGTGGGTCACGATCACGAAAGTGGTGCCAGTCTTTTCCTGAATGTCCATCAGCTCGAACTGCGTGTCCTGGCGCAGCTTTTTGTCAAGCGCGCCCAAGGGTTCATCCAGCAGCAACAGCTTCGGCGCCTTGGCCAGAGACCGGGCAAGAGCAACGCGCTGGCGCTGACCGCCTGAAATCTGATGCGGTTTACGCTTGGCAAACTTGTCCAGCCGGACAAGACGCAGCATTTCTTCAACCCGCTCACCGATTTTGTCCTTCGGCATGCTGGATCGCTTCAGGCCAAAGGCGATGTTGTCCCAGATGGTAAGATGCGGGAACAAGGCATAGGACTGGAACATCATGTTGGTTGCCCGCTTGTTCGGCGGGATCGGCGCCATATCCACACCATCCAGCAAGATCGTGCCGCTTGTCGGGGTTTCAAACCCTGCCAGCATACGCATCAGCGTGGTTTTGCCGCAACCGGACGGTCCCAGAAGGGCAAAAAACTCCTGTCGGAAGATATCGATCGTGATGTTGTCGATTGCGACAAATTCACCGAACTTCTTCGTCACGTTTTTAAACTGGATCAGCGGCTTTTCAGCCGGGTCTTTCCAGGGCTCGAATACCGGGCGGTTGGCGGGTTGGGACATGATCACCTCGTGTCAGATATAAATCGCCCCGCACCTTTTTGGTGCGGGGCATATTTCAGGCAAGTCCAATCAGGTGCCAGACTTAACCTTTGTCCACATGCGGGTCACACTACGGTTGACCTTCGCGTCATAGGGTGAGGTGGTATAAAGGTTGGCCGTGGTTTCTTCATCCGGATAGATCGCATTGTCGCCGATCACATCCTCGTTCAGGAACTCCTGGCTCGCCTTGTTGCCGTTCGCGTAATAGACGTAGTTGGACGCGGCGGCCATGTTGTGGGCATCCATGATGAAGTTCAGAAACTTATGCGCGCCCGTCGGGTTTTGCGCATCAGCCGGAATGGCCATCTGGTCGAACCACATCAATGCCCCTTCCTTCGGGATGTGATACTCAATCTCCACCCCGTTATCCGCCTCGGCTGCGCGATCGCGGGCCTGAAGGATATCGCCCGACCAGCCGAAGGCGACGCAGATATCGCCATTGGCCAGCGCATTGATATATTCGGACGAATGGAACTTGGTGATGTAAGGCGCCACGGACGTCAGCAAAGGCTCAACCTTAGAGATGACTTCGAAATCCTGCGCATCCGGGTCTTCACCAAGGAATTGCAAAGCAGCCGGTATGATCTCGGCTGGCGCATCAAGCAGATGCACGCCGCATGAGGCCAGTTTTTCCATATTGGCAGGATCGAAGATCAGGGCCAGTGAGGTCACTGGCGCGTCATCCCCCAGCACTTCCTTGACCTTGTTGGTGTTCACGCCAATCCCGGTCGTGCCCCACATGTAGTTGACCGAATACTCGTTGCCAGGATCGTACTTTTCAGTCCGCTCAGACACGGCATCCCACATATTGGCGCTGTTCGGCAGTTGCGCCTTGTCGAGCTTCTGGAACGCACCCGCCTGGATCTGGCGCTGCAAGAAGATACCGGATGGAACAACCACGTCATAGCCAGACGAGCCCGCGAGCATCTTCGTTTCAAGCAATTCGTTAGAGTCGAACACGTCGTAGATCAGATCAATGCCAGACTCTTCCTCGAACTTGGTCAGCAGTTCTTCGTCGATATAGTCTGACCAGTTGTAGACGCGCACTTCTTCGGCGCCCGCCGCTCCGGCTGCCAGCAATGCTGCGGCCATCGTTATCCCAGTGAACTTCATAGTACCTCCTAAGGCTCTGTTAGAGTGGTTGGCCAGAGGTTTCCGGCCCTCCGATTTCGTCGATCGTTTCTTATTGCGCTATTTTGATCAAATTTTTCGACTCAAATCAACATGGCATTTTTGTGTTCTACATTCTATTATGTCTCAAATCGAAAAAAACGCAGCCCTTGGCAGGGAATGGGAATGAAAAACATTCGTGATACGGGGGAGTTACCCCGGAAAATACCTTCACATGAAATCACATACTGCCGATTGCGCGATATGATTCTGTTCGGCCAACTTGCGCCTGGACAGGCAATAACCATCCAAGGACTCACCGCGACTCTTGAGGCTGGCATGACACCCGTCAGGGAGGCCATTCGCAAGTTGACGGCGGAAGGCGCATTGGAATTACAGGGGAATCGCCGTGTTCTGGTGCCGCAACTGACATCCGCGCAATTGGATGAGCTTGCCTTTGCCCGCATGACAATTGAGCCGAAACTGACGGAACTGGCCGCTAAGAATCTGCGCCCGGAAGACATCACCAAGCTGTCGAGGATCGATTCTGAAATCGATGAAGCGATCGCGACAGGCGATGTACACCGGTATTTGTTGAACAATTTTCGCTTTCATTTCACGCTTTATGAATGTGCAGACGCACCGATATTGCTGTCCCTTACAAATATGCTGTGGTTGAGGTTCGGCCCGTCTTTGCGTGTGGTTTGCGGACGATTCGGCACCTCGAATCTGCCAGATCGGCACGAAGAAGCGCTTGCCGCGATGCGTTTGGGTGATTCAAACGGCCTGGTTCGGGCGATGACAGAGGATATTGAACAGGGAATCAGTCAGGTTCGGTTGGCGGTTCCAAGTTAAATAATTTGATCAAATTCTATTGACACCGGCGAGTTTGATCATATTCTAAGTACAAATACTTCGCGCCCAAAATCGCGACCTGACGCGTCTTGCCCGACCTGTTCGAGCAAGACGCGCCCGAGACCAGATCATCAATCGCGTACCCAAGATAGCAGGTTTGACCATGACCCAGATCACCAATCACATGCCCACGAAGGAACTGCAGGCACTGGATGCCGCGCATCACATGCACCCTTTCACCGATGACGCCGCACTTGCCAAAAAGGGCGCGCGGATCATCACCCGCGGCAAAGGCGTCTATCTGACCGACAGCGAGGGGCAGGAAATTCTTGACGGCATGGCCGGTCTTTGGTGCGTCAATCTCGGCTATGGCCGCAAGGATCTGGCCGAGGTCGCCGCGCGCCAGATGGAGGAGCTGTGCTATTACAACACCTTCTTCCAGACCAGCCATGTGCCCGCCATCGCCCTTGCCGCGAAGATCGCGGAACTGGCACCGGGTGATCTGAACCATGTCTTCTACGCAGGCTCGGGTTCCGAGGCCAATGACACCAATATCCGCCTTGTCCGCCGTTATTGGGACGTGAAGGGCAAGCCCGAGAAGAACATCATCATCGCCCGCAAGAACGGCTATCACGGCTCGACCATGGGAGGTGGCTCGCTTGGCGGTATGGCCGGCATCCACGCCCAGGGCGGGCTGCCCATTCCAAATATCGTCCATATCGGCCAGCCGCACTGGTACGAAGAGGGCGGCGACATGACGCCAGAAGAGTTTGGCCTGAAACGCGCCCGCGAACTTGACGCGAAGATCGAAGAGCTTGGCGTTGACCGCGTTGCCGCCTTCATCGCCGAGCCGGTGCAGGGCGCAGGCGGCGTCGTCATCCCGCCGTCGACCTACTGGCCCGAAATCCAGCGCATCTGCGACAAACACGGCATTCTCTTGATCGCCGATGAGGTCATCACCGGTTTCGGCCGTACCGGCAACTGGTTCGCGTGTGACGGCTTCGACATCCAGCCGCATATCATGACCATCGCCAAGGGCCTAAGCTCGGGCTATGCGCCCATCGGCGGGTCAATCATCTGCGACGAGGTCTATGACACGGTCGCCAATTCGGGCGAGGACTTCAACCACGGCTATACCTATTCCGGCCATCCGGTGGCGGCGGCGGTGGCCTTGCGCAACCTCGAGATCATGGAAGAGGAGAACATCCTCAATCATGTCCGCAATGTCGCCCACCCCTATCTGGCCGAACGCTGGAATGCTTTGGCCGATCATCCGCTGATCGGTGAGGCGCGTTTGATCGGCCTCATGGGCACCATCGCGCTGACGCCGGACAAGGCAAGCCGCGCACTGTTCGCAGGCGACACCGGCGCTGTCGGCTATCGCTGCCGCGAGCGGTGCTTTGCCAACAACCTTATCATGCGTCACGTGGGCGACCGGATGATCATCTCGCCGCCGCTGACCATCACGCCGGGCGAAATTGACGTCTTCATCGCGCGGGCCACGAAATCGCTTGATGAGACATATGCCGAAGTTAAGGCCGACGGTCTTCTCAAAGCGGCCTGAGCCGGGGTTTCATGGATATTCTTTATGCAAATGACAAGGCCGGGGAATATCCCCGGTCTTGGTACGCCGCGAGCGCGGATGCGCCGGGCCCCTACCCTGCTGCCGAAGGCGATCTGACATGTGATATCTGCGTTGTCGGTGCCGGGTTCACCGGGTTGTCGGCGGCGCTGCATCTGGCTGAGAAGGGCTATGATGTTGTGCTTTTGGATGCCCACCGCGTCGGCTGGGGGGCTTCGGGGCGCAATGGCGGTCAGGTTGGCACCGGTCATCGTCTGGATCAAGAAGAGCTTGAGAAAATGGTCGGGCTCAAGACGGCCCACGAGCTGTGGACCTTGGCGCAGGAATCCGTGGCGCTGACCAAGGATCTTGCCGCGTTGCACGCGCCCGATGCGGGCTTTGCCGATGGAATAATCCACGCCTGCCACCGCGCGCGGCTGGTGCCCCACGCGCATCATTACGCAGAGAAGATGGTGCGTGATTATGGTTACAACCAGATCCGCCCGCTCGACCGCGATCAGATGCGCGAGATGGTCGGATCAACCGCCTATCATGGCGGCGATATCGACATGGGCGGCGGCCATCTGCACCCCTTGCGCTATGCGTTTGGCCTTGCCCGTGCGGCGTCCGCGAAAGGTGTGCGGATCTTTGAAGGCTCCAAAGTCACCGATGTGACCGAAGCCGCCCCGGCCACTGTCAGAACCGAGCAGGCGACGATCACGGCGGGCCATGTTGTGCTGGCCTGCAACGGCTATCTGGGCAACCTCAATGGCCGCGTCGCGTCCCGCGTGATGCCGATCAACAATTTCATCGCGGCGACCGAGCCGATGACAGCCCAGCAGCAAGAAAGCCTGATCCGGGGAAACCATGCGGTGGCAGATTCGAAATTCGTCATCAACTATTTCCGTTTCTCGCACGATCACCGGCTCTTGTTCGGCGGCACCGAAAGCTACGGCTACCGGTTCCCGAAAGACATCGCGGCCCTCGTGCGCAAGCCGATGCTGGAAATCTATCCGCAGCTGAAAGACATCAAGATCACCCATGCCTGGGGCGGCACGGTTGGCATCACCATGAACCGGATGCCGCATTTCGAACGGCTCGCAGGCAATATCCTCTCGGCCTCGGGCTATTCCGGCCACGGCGTCGCCATGGCGACGCTTGGCGGCAAACTCGCAGCCGAGGCCATTGCCGGTCAGGCCGAACGCTTCGATCTGATGGCGTCCGTCCCCACCAAGGCCTTCCCGGGCGGGGCCGCCTTCCGCTGGCCGCTCCTCGTCCTCGGCATGGTCTGGTTCTCGCTCCGCGACCGGCTTTGATCCGCGCCAAGGCGCAGTTACTTTGGAGAGCGATCTGAAAAACGCGACAACCGGAACGGTGTCAGATCATGGCCGGGCGCACGGCCCATCACCAGATCGGCTGTAACCCGCCCTATCCCCGGCCCAATGCCAAAGCCATGCCCGGACATGCCTGTGGCGATGGTCAGGCCCGGCACATTTGCCGCATGATCCACCACAGGCACGACATCGGGCATCGTCTCGATCATCCCGGCCCACGCCGTGGCAATGACCGGGCGACCAAGTGCAGGAAAGGCGGCGGCGAACCGGTCGCGCAGCCGCTCGATCTCGCCCAGATGCGGTCTGGGGTTCAAAACGCGCATCCGTTCAAATGGGCTGATCTCATCCATGCGCCAGCGGCGGGGCGTGCCCCAGCCATCGGGATATCCCTTGGGGGGCCAGGGCCGGAAACGTGTGGCTGAGATTTCAGCGCGGATCTGCGGCCAGAAGGGGCGCAGATGCCGGAACGCATCCGGCCCGATCAGCATTTCGTGAAAATTCTTTGGCGCAAGGGTGTAGCCGCCATCTGCGCGGCGTCGAAAGGCAAAGTGGCCGTCCGCCGCCGCCCCTGCAAACACCTGCGGCATTGGCACGGTGGCGGCAACCGTTGCGCGCACCGACAATTGCGGCATGTGAATACCAACCGTCCGCGCCAGAAGCGAAGACCAGCCCCCACCGGCCAGAACAACACGGTTTGCCGTGATGCGGCCCATCTCGGTCACCACGCCAGCAACGGCTCCGGCGGCAATATCAAGACCACGCACCGCGCAATTCTCGACAATGACGACACCACGCGTATCAAGGGCGCTGGCAATCTGCGGCACCGCATTCCAAGGTTCGGCCCGCCCATCAGATGGCGTGTAAAGTCCGCCTACCCAGCCTGCATGGCACGGTAGCATCTTTGCCAGTGCCGGAGCGTCCAGCATCTGGGTATCAAGATCATGCGCGCGTGCATGGGCCATCCAGGCCTCAAACTCGGCCATGCGCCGGGTTGTATTTGCAAGATAGAGAACACCGGTCTGACGGTAGCCAAGATCAGCGCCCACTTCGGAACCAAGACCTTTCCAGATCTCCTCAGCCTCGATCATGATCGGCAGCTCTGCGGGGTCACGCCCCTGCTTGCGAACCCAGCCCCAGTTGCGACTGGACTCTTCGCCCGCGATGCGGCCTTTTTCGCAGATCACGACCTTTTGGCCGGCTTTGGCCAGATACCAGGCGGTCATCACCCCGACGATGCCACCGCCGATGATTACCACGTCAGCAGATTTGGGCGGCGGACCTGCGAACCGGACCGGACTTTGCTCAGAGATTGGAAAGTTCATAGAGCGCGCGCCATCACTAGAGGTTTCATTGTCCGCATCCCCGCTGACAGATTATCACCCTGCGCATATTCACCTTCTGGCCCACAGGCGCAACATGCGCCGGCGAACCGGTACCGGTTTATCACTGCATGGCTTTGCGTAACCGCCGCATCATCAGCCAGACACTGACAAGGACGATCGGCACCAGCCCCGCTGTCAAGACCGGCTTGGACACATGAAGCGCATCCGCCACAGGCAACAGAACATAGCTTGCCAGACTGACCGCATAGTAACTGATCGCCACAATCGAAAGACCCTCGACGGTGTGCTGCAATCTCAGCGCCAGATCCGCGCGCCGGTCCATGCTTTGCAACAGTTTCTGGTTTTGCGCCGAGCGTTCGACGTCAACGCGGGTCTGCAACAGCTCGCCCGCGCGCTCGGCCCGTTCAGCCATCTGTTCCATCCGCCGCTCGGCCGATTTCACCGTGCGGATCGCCGGATCATAGCGGCGCATCATGAATTCGCCAAAGGTCTGACGACCGTTGAATCGGATTTCGCGCAGCACCTCGACACGTTGATTGACCAAGGCCTCATAGGCCCCCGTGGCCCCAAAGCGAAAGGCATGGCGCACCGCCTGATTTTCCAGCTCTGCCGAGATTTCCAGCAATTCATGCAGCGTATCTTCCGCGTTCCGGTCTTTGTCCGACATCGTCGCCACCAGCGACGAAAGCTGCGGGTCCAGCGCATTGAGCCGCGCGTTCAATTCGCGCGCCCGCCCCAGCCCCAGCATCGACATCGCCCGATAGGTCTCGATCTCGCAAAGGCGTTGCGCGATGCGCCCCACCCGGCGCGGCCCGGCCGAGGGGTGGGCGAATATCACAAAGCGCATCTGCCCGGCCGGATCGATCTGGAAATCCCCGGCGATGATCGCAGTGTCATCGAGCACCCATGAGCACGCAAGGCTTTCGGGCACAAACCAATCTTCAAATTTGGCCATCACCTGGTTCAGGTCTTCCGGCAACGGTTCCACCCGGATCAGGATCGCGGCCACCCTCTTGCCCGGCGCATCATCCAGCCAATCTGCGGGAAAGACTTCTGCCTCGGCCGGATTGAAGGCCCGCTCGCCGACGCCCTTGCCAAAGGCCGAATAGGTCACGAATTCCGTGTGGCTTTCCCATTTCAGGTCATGCCGCCCGATCCGGGCTGCGTGATGGGTGGCGCCTTCGGGGGGCAGTGCACCACCGTGGCGTTCCAGCAAGGCTTCAAGATGCGCCCGGTCTGCGCCGCGGTCCCGATTATGCGCATCGACGGGTTCTTTTACCGCGAAGTAGACCGCGTGGCAGGGCACATCTAGGCTTGGAAAAGGCCGCGCGTGCAGCTCATTCACCAGCGCATAGCGTTGCGGATGATCTTCGATCGGGCTCATATTATGGATCCGGTTCCCCTTGTTGGCGGGAACCTAGCCGAGGCACCACAGAAAGAAAAGAAAATAGTCAATCTTTCCAGACGCCTAGCGGCATACAGTGGCATGCAGCACCGCCCATGACGGGCGGGCTGCATACCTCTGTGCATCCATACTCAATCGGCGCCAGGCGTCAGCTCAGATGCGCGCCGAAAAACTCAAGCGTGCGCGCCCAGGCCAGATCCGCCGCCCCGGCGTCATACCGCGGCGTCGTGTCATTGTGAAAACCGTGGTTCACGCCGTCGTAGATATGCGCGGTATAGGCCTTGCCATTGGCCTTCAGCGCCGCCTCATAGTCCGGCCATCCCGCGTTGACCCGTTCATCCAGCCCGGCATAGTGCAACAATAGTGGCGCTTCGATCTTCGGCACATCCTCGCCACTGGCCTGACGACCGTAAAAGGGCACCGAGGCCGCCATATCAGGATAGGCGACAGCCAGCGCATTGCAGACCCCACCACCGTAGCAAAATCCAACCGCACCAACCTTGCCGGTGGCGCCATCATGATCGCGCAAGAACTCATAGCCTGCAAAGAAATCGGCCATTAGCTTTACCGGATCCAGCGTGCGCTGCATCTCTCGGCCCACCTCGTCTGTGCCAGGATAACCACCAAGCGAGGTCAGCCCGTCCGGCCCGAAGGCAAGATAGCCAGCCTTCGCCAAGCGGCGCACAACATCCTCGATATAGGGGTTAAGGCCGCGGTTCTCATGCACCACCAGCACCGCTGGCAAACGTCCGGTCGCCCCTGCGGGCCGCGCCATAAGACCTTTGGTAAGGCCATTGCCATCCGGGCTGTCATATTCCGCCACCATAGCCTCAATCGCCGGATCATCCGGTGCGACCTGCTGGGCCAGCGCATAGTTTGGCTGAAGTGCTTCAAGGATCATTGCACCGGTCACGCCCGCCGCCGAATATTTCCCGGCACGCAGAATGAACTGCCGTTTGGTCATCTGGCCATGCACATAGCCATCAAATATCTCAAGGATACGGGGGTCGAAGTCGCTCGCCTCTTTGCGGCGTGCAGGAGTGTGGGCTTTGGTCATCATTCCTCTCCCAATCTGAACCGAAATTGTTTTAGGTAAGTCGGGGTGTTCAACAAGGCGAGGATAGTGGAAAAATCGTCGATCTGAGATCAAAATAAAAAGACCCCGCACTTGGCGAGGTCTTTTCAGCAATAACTTGCTGCTGTGTCAGTCGATCTTTGGCAGCAGCTCATCAAGCGATTTCTTGGCATCGCCGTAAAACATCCGGGTGTTTTCTTTGTAAAACAGCGGGTTCTCGATACCCGAATAGCCGGTGCCCTGCCCGCGCTTGGAGACGAACACCTGCTTGGCCTTCCAGCATTCCAGAACCGGCATCCCGGCGATGGGGCTGTTCGGGTCTTCTTGGGCCGCCGGATTGACGATGTCGTTCGAACCGATGACAATGGCGACGTCGGTCGAGGGGAAATCCTCGTTGATCTCATCCATTTCCATCACGATATCATAAGGCACGCGGGCCTCCGCCAGAAGCACGTTCATGTGGCCCGGCAAACGGCCCGCCACAGGGTGTATGGCAAAGCGGACATTCTTGCCCTTGGCGCGCAGCTTGCGGGTCAGCTCTGACACCGACTGCTGGGCTTGCGCCACGGCCATACCGTATCCGGGAATGATGATGACGCTATCGGCATCGTTCAGGGCTGCCGCCACACCATCGCTGTCGATAGCAATCTGTTCGCCTTCGATGGCCAGCTGTTCGCCCGCAGGGCCACCAAAGCCGCCCAAAATCACGCTGACAAAGCTGCGGTTCATCGCTTTACACATGATGTAAGACAAGATCGCACCGGATGAACCGACAAGCGCGCCGACCACGATCAAAAGGTCATTGCCAAGGCTGAAACCAATCGCCGCCGCGGCCCAACCCGAATAGCTGTTCAGCATGGAGACGACGACAGGCATATCCGCGCCACCGATGCCCATGATCAGGTGGTAGCCGATAAACAACGCCGCCAGTGTCATCAAGAACAGCGGCAGCACGCCACCAGTGTTAAAATACCAGATCAGACACAAGGCCGACATAAGTGCGGCACCCGCGTTCAGCACATGCCCGCCCGGCAGCTTTTGCGCCGTGGTGTTCACTTTGCCCGCAAGCTTCCCATAAGCGATGACCGAACCTGTGAAAGTGACCGCACCAATGAAGACGCCCAGGAACAGCTCGACCCGCAAGATCGAAATTTCGACCGGGGCTTTTTTCGCGATCAGTGCGGCGAAATTCCCAAGGCTG
>JBARVN010000154.1:0-49458 GCA_049646285.1 Albidovulum sp.
ATGATCTGGTCGCGGTCAAATTGCGCGCTCCAAGCCTGTTCTTCCGGCGTTTGCGGCCCGTCAGGGTGGCGCATGGTCAGCACATTGATATGAATGGCCGAACAGGCGGGCGCATGATCGTAGCCCAGCCACGAACAGATCGCGGCCCCCCAATCGCCACCTTGGGCAAGGTAGGACTTGATCCCCAAAGTGTCGGTCATCAGGGTGTTGATCACGCTGGCCATCTTGCGCGGGCCGTAAGGGCGTGGCGGGCGCCCGGAAAAGCCAAATCCCGGCAAAGACGGCGCGATCACGGTGAAAGCATCGTCGATATTGCCGCCATAACGTTCTGGGTGGGCCAAAGGTTCGATCAGATCGAAAAACTCGGCCACCGATCCGGGCCAGCCATGGCTGATCATCAGGGGCATCGGGTTGGGTCCGCTGCCCTTCTCATAGATGAAGTGCATATCAATGCCGTCAACCGGCGCCTTGAAATGCGAAAAGCTGTTGATCCTCGCCTCTTGCTTGCGCCAGTCGAAGCCATCGACCCAATAGGCACAGAGCTCTTTAAGGTAGTCCATGTTGGTGCCGTAGTCCCATCCGCCGTCGTCGGGCATTTCGTGCCACGGATAGCGTCGAACGCGCTGGCGGATATCCACGAGCGTTTCCTCCGGGACATGGATGTGGAACGGCGTGATTTGCGAATTGGATGCGATACGGTCTTTCAACTGGCTTGATCCGGGATGGTTGATGTGAGTTGTGCAGCCCGTCCGGCAAGGCGAACGGCCCCGATCACCGAGGAGCAACGCGGCGCGATAATATTTGTAATGCCCTTGGCCTTAAACTGGTCCACATAGTGCTGACCGAGCCCGCCTGTCAGGCAAAGCGTGTCCACGGGTCTGTAGTCGAGTGCAATTAGCCCGGCTTCAAGATAGGCGAACCCTTCGTCCAAGATCGCAGCACCTACCGCGTCCCCTGATTGTGCGGCAGATACCACATCGGGCGCCAGACGTCCGTATTCGCCCGGCTTGGCCGAAATGCTGAAGGCAGCGATCTGATGCGGGTCGCCGCCGAACTTGGTCAAAGTGGTGAGGGTCAGGTCGGTGTGGGGGCGGGCCCCATCATAGCTCAGAAGCGTCAGTTCAAGCAGCCGTTTGCCAAGCCATGCGCCAGACGCCTGATCTGACACATAAAGCCCGTAACCGCCGACATAGGTGTTGTTCCCGTCCCGGCGGCACCCGATGAACGTGCCTGTGCCGACGGCCACGACAAATCCATCTTCCCCCGCAAGCCCGCCTTCCATTGCAGTTGGGCGATCATCGGTTACTGTGACGTGGTCGTAGCCGAAGGCGGCTTCAACACGTGCAGAGACGTCATTGGTCACAGCACCGGCCAGCCCCATATACACCGTGGCCTTGGCCAGAACGTCGGGCGAAAGGCTGGCGCTTTGTGCCGCGCGTTCCATTGTTTCGCGAATGTTTTTTATGGCCAGCTCGAAATCGGTGGCGACGTTTGCGCGCCCTCCCTCGGCGGTCGCCAACACATGTTGGTTTTGGTCCGCGATCGCGACCCGGCACCCTGTGCCGCCGCCATCTACTCCGATAAGCAAAGTGTTTCGTGCTGCCGTCATGTAATACCTTTAAGATACCCTTTGCTAGATAGGAAGGGGTGATTTTAATAAAAGCAATAGATCTCATATCATGCTTCGCGCGTGTTTGGTTGTTACGGGCCGCAGTTTGTAATTGGAATTAAAATGGTATTATTGTCTAGATGACAAAACTATCCCAGTTGGCGCATTCACCTTTGGCCCCAGCGCATCAATCACCAGCCACCGCCGTACGCGATGGGAGATCAGTTTTCTGCCCGTAATTCTGCCCCCTTAGGTAAAACAAGAAGGATATTGGATCTGGGGAACCACTTTAGTTGATCTTCGTCAGGAGGGCCTGAACGTTCGGGCCAAGACTTTCCACCACAAGGGCAACACCTTTGGCGTTGGGATGCAAGCCATCTGGCTGGACATAGGTTGCCATGGCGCTGTTTCGGTCCGGAAGGGCAAGGATCGGGTTAAGAAATGGGGCCGATAGCTGCGCCTCATAGCGACTGGCCAGCTCTGGATAAATTGCGTCGAAATCCGCTTTGTAGTCCGCGCCGTAGTTTCCCGGCGCGCTGATCGGGACCAAAAGCACCGGCAGTCCACGCTGTGAAATGTTCGAAAGGATTGCTTCAAGATTGCCCTTTGCTTCGGCAGGCGACAATCCACGCAAAAGATCATTGCCGCCCAACGTCACAATTACCGCATCTGCCGTCGTGCTCAGGGCCCAGTCAAGCCGAGCGAGTGCCCCTGCTGTTGTATCGCCTGAAACGCCAGCATTCACGACCGTCACATCTGCACCATTTGTGCGCAGCCAGCGCTGCAACTGCGGCACGAATCCATCGTCCGGGGCCAGGCCGTATCCGGCGGTCAGGCTGTCACCTAAGGCGACAATTTCCACAGGTTCTGCGAAAGACGGGCCGCCAAGCATCAGCAATCCCGTCAAACTTGACGCAAGCCAGTTCTTGCCTCTGCCGCCCAATGCCCCATATGGCTTAGAGGCAGATAAGAACCGGATGAGGCGCATGAACGACACGATCCTTGAACTGACAGATGCAGGGTTGATCCTGGAAGGGAACGCAGGGCCGCTGGAGATATTGCGCGCAATCACGCTCGACATACGGCGCGGTGAAAGTGTGGGGCTGGTTGGACCGTCAGGGTCAGGCAAATCGTCACTCCTCATGCTCATGGGCGGGCTTGAACGCGCCTCGTCGGGTCAGGTCCGGGCCATGGATCAGGATCTGACCGAAATGGACGAGGACGCTTTGGCCCGGTTCCGCAGAAGCAATATGGGGATCGTCTTCCAGTCATTCCACCTAATTCCGACAATGACTGCATTGGAAAATGTTGCAATCCCGCTGGAACTGGCCGGTCAGCCCGGCGCATTTGACCGTGCAGCCGCCGAGTTGGATGCCGTGGGGCTGGGCGCGCGCATGGATCATTACCCTGCGCAGCTATCCGGCGGTGAGCAGCAACGCGTGGCATTGGCCCGCGCAGCAGCACCGCGCCCTGCAATCTTTTTGGCCGATGAGCCGACGGGCAATCTTGATGGTGCGACAGGCGAAGCGATCATGGAACTGCTTTTTGGTCTGCGCGACCGGCACGGTGCAACATTGGTGCTGGTGACCCACGCGCCCGAACTCGCGTCACGCTGTGACCGGGTGATCCGGCTTGCCAACGGCTCAATTGCCGGTGAAGAGCGTGCTCAGCCCGCGCGGGTGGCTGAATGAATTTGATGCTGGCGGCGCGCATCGCCCGCCGCGAACTGCGCGGTGGGTTCGCAGGCTTTACGGTTTTCCTGATGTGCCTGATCCTTGGTGTGGCGGCGATCGCAGCCGTCGGCACCGTCCGTTCCGCGATTGAAGCGGCGATATCAGATCAAGGGGCTGTGTTGCTGGGCGGCGACGCGCAGATGTCCTTTACCTACCGGTTCGCAAACAACGATGAGCGGGATTTCATGGCGGCGCGGGCCGTGGCCGTGTCTGAAATCGTCGATTTCAGATCGATGGCCGTTGTGGGGGAGGGGGCGGCGGCCGACCGGGCCTTGACCCAAGTCAAGGCGGTTGACCTTGCCTATCCGTTGACCGGAGCCGTGGTTCTCGATCCGCCGATGACACTGGCCGAAGCATTTGCCCCGGTGGCAGGGCGCGCGGGGGCGGTGATGGATCCGGTACTGTCAGACCGGCTTGGTCTGGCCAAAGGGGACACATTCCGGCTTGGACTCAAAGATTACTATCTCGCGGCGCGTATTCTGCGTGAACCTGACAGCTCGGCGGGTGGGTTTACTCTGGGGCCTCGTACAATTGTGCGCACGCAAGATTTGCAAGGCTCGGGTCTTTTGGAGCCGGGCAGCCTTTTTGATACCCGTTACCGGCTGTTGCTGGCAGATCCGGGGCTAATCGGGCCATTGGGTAAAGAGGCGGTTGCAGCCCTGCGCGACAGCGGGATGCGGTGGCAAGACGCACGGTCTGGCGCGCCGGGGTTGCGGCGGTTTGTGGACCGAATGGGGTCTTTCCTGGTGCTCGTCGGGCTTGCCGGCCTTGCCGTCGGCGGGGTTGGGATCGGGTCGGCAGTGCGGTCCTATCTGGAGGGCCGGGTAGAGACGATGGCGATCTTGAAGGCGCTCGGTGCCGAAGGAAACACCATCTTTGCGGTCTACTTGATGCAAATCGGCGTTCTGACGGTGATCGGAGTTGCGCTTGGGTTGGTGTTTGGGGCCGGTCTGCCCATATTGTCCGGATCCCTGATCGCCAGCCAGTTACCGATCCCGGTCGAGATCGGCGTGGCAGTACGGCCTCTGGCCGAGGCGGCCATCTACGGGCTGTTGACTGCGGCCCTCTTTGCGCTTTGGCCTTTGGCGCGCACGCGCGACGTGCGTGCGGCCGCCCTTTTTCGGGATCTGGGGCCGGGACGCCGGGCTTTGCCGGGGTGGCGCATGGGGCTGCTGCTGGCCGCTCTGGCAGGCCTTCTGGGGGCGGTCGCCATCTTATTGTCGGGCGTGCCAGATCTGGCAGTGGGCACACTTGGCGGCGTGGTGGCGGCGCTGGGTGTGCTGACGCTTGCTGCGTGGGCGCTGGGCAGTGGGGCACGCCGATTGGGGCGCAGAGCCCGTGGCTGGCCTGCCTTGCGTCTGGCTTTGTCGGCGATCGGCGGCCCGCGACAAGAAGCGACGGCGGTTGTGCTGTCGCTTGGGCTGGGCCTGTCGGTGCTGGCGGCTGTGGGCCAGATCGATACCAATCTGCGTGCCGCAATCGAGCGTGATCTGCCCGAGGTTGCGCCTTCCTATTTCTTCGTTGATATCCAGCCAGACCAGATTGACGGTTTTCGCGAACGCCTGGCCGCTGACAGCGCGGTTTCAAAGGTCGAATCCGCACCAATGCTGCGGGGGGTCGTGACCAAGATCAATGGGCAAGATGCGCGCGAAGTGGCGGGTGAACATTGGGTGCTGCGCGGCGACCGGGGTCTGACCTATGCCGCCGCACCGCCCGAGAACACAAAGATTGTCGCGGGCAAATGGTGGCCCGAGGATTATTCGGGTGCGCCACAACTCAGCTTTGCGGCTGAAGAGGCAGAGGAGTTGGGCCTGACACTTGGCGACCGCATCACGGTCAATGTGCTCGGTCGCGAAATCGAGGCTGAAATCACATCGCTTCGCGAGGTTGATTTTGGCACCGGCGGGATTGGTTTCGTCATGTTGATGAATTCAGCAGCTTTGACGGGAGCGCCGCATAGCTGGATTTCCACTGTCTATGCTGAAGAACCGGCCGAGGCCGCGATTTTGCGTGATCTGGCATCCGCCTATCCCAATATCACGGCGATACGCGTCCGCGATGTGGTCACACGCGTGGGCGAAGCCCTTGGCGCGATCGCACGCGCCACATCAATCGCGGCTGGTGTCACCCTATTGACTGGGATTGTGGTGTTGATCGGGGCCGCCGCCGCGGGCGAGCGTGCGCGCATATATGAAGCCGCGATTCTGAAGACGCTGGGCGCTACACGGGGGTTGATTTTGCGCAGCTTTGCTATTCGTTCGGGGCTGATGGGGGCGGCGGCAGGCAGCGTTGCGGTTGGCTTTGGCGCAGCCGCCGGCTGGGCGGTCATGACGTTCGTGATGGAAGCCCCGTTTCGGTTTGAACCTGTCTCGGCCTTGGTCATTGTGATCGGCGGGGCGTTTGCGACCCTTTTGGCCGGGCTTGTTTTTGCGCTGCGCCCCTTGGCCGCACGACCGGCGCAGGTGCTGCGGGCACGGGACTGAATTCTTAGTGAAATTTGGGGGTTTTCTACCCCCAAACCCCCGGAGGATATTTCCCCCAAGTGGAAACCGAAGGCCGGGTTTTTAGATTTTTTGTCGCCATGGTCCGGCCCGCTTGAGCCGCAGCGCGTTGGTCACGACGAAGACGGATGAGAGCGCCATCGCCCCGGCGGCGAGCATCGGAGACAGAAGCATTCCGTTGACCGGATACAGCGCGCCTGCGGCTACCGGGATCAGCAGCACGTTGTAGCCAAACGCCCAAAACAGGTTCTGGCGGATGTTACGCATCGTCGCGCGTGATAGCCTGATCGCATCGGCCACCGCGCCCGGATCCCCGGTCATCAGCACAACTTCGGCGGCCTCAATGGCGACATCCGTGCCCGTGCCTACGGCCACGCCGATATCTGCAGCGGCCAGCGCCGGCGCATCATTGATGCCATCGCCGACGTAGGCTGTTGTGCCGCCTGCCTTGAGGCGTTCAAGGGCCGCGACTTTGCCTTCGGGCAATACTTCGGCCTCGACATGATCAATGCCGATGCGCCCGGCGATGGCGTCTGCGGTTGCTTGCGTATCACCGGAGATCATCGCGGTTTTGAGGCCCATAGCGTGCAATGCGGCCACAGCGGCAATGGCGCCGGGTTTCAAAGGATCGGCGACTGCGATGACGGCGGCGGCGATCCCGTCAATTGCGATCAGAATGGGGGTTTTCGCATCGGCCGCGAACGCAAGTGCTTGGTTGGAAAGCTCACTTATTTCGATGTCCGCTTCGCTCAGCGCGCGGGCGTTGCCGATGAGGACCTCATGGCCATCGACATTGGCAAAAAGCCCCCGGCCCGGAAGGGCATTGGCGTCAGGCGCCGTGAACAGCGGCAACTTGCGTGTGGCGGCTTCGGTCAGAATGGCCAAAGCCAAGGGGTGTTCGGACCGGGCCTCGGCGCTGGCCGTCAGCGCGAGTACCCGGTTTTCATCAAACCCGGGCAAGATCACAAAATCTGTCAGGCGAGGTTTGCCCATCGTCAATGTGCCGGTTTTGTCGAAACCCACGATCTGGACGTCCGAAAGGCGTTGCAACGCATCACCACGACGAAAAAGCAACCCCAGTTCTGCGCCCCGACCCGTTCCCACAAGGATCGAAACCGGTGTCGCCAACCCCATTGCACATGGGCAGGCAATGATCAGTACCGAGATCCCGGCGACCAATGCGTGGGTCAGTGCGGGTGCTGGCCCAATCAAAAGCCAAAGGGCGAATGTCAGTGCGGCGAGTATCATCACGGCGGGTACGAACCACCGTGTGATCTGGTCCACCAAGGCCTGTACGGGCAGTTTCGCGCTTTGGGCGTCTGCGACCATGGCGATGATCCGTGCAAGCACAGTATCCGATCCGATTGCGGTGACCCGGAAGCTGAGCGCAGAGGCGCCGTTTACGGTGCCGCCCGTCACCGCGGCCCCGACGGTTTTTTCAACCGGACCGGGTTCGCCCGTCAGCATTGATTCGTCAATCCAGCCGTGGCCGGTCACAAGAACGCCGTCGACAGCGATCCGTTCTCCGGGTGCCAAGCGTACGATGTCGCCCGGCTTCAAAGTGTCTACGGGCACGTCAACCGGGCCGCCGGGCCGCTCGACTTGTGCCGTCTTGGGTCTGAGCCCGATCAATCGCCGGATCGCTTCACCAGCTTGTCCCTTGGCCCGCGTTTCCAGAAGTCGGCCTAGCAAGATCAAAGTAACGATTGTGGCGGCAGCTTCAAAATAGACCCCGCGCGCAGCCTGAGGCAGAAGCGCTGGTGCAAAGGTTGCAACGGCCGAGTAGGCGAAGGCCGCCGCACTGCCCAATGCCACAAGCGAATTCATCTCTGGCGCGCCGCGCAACAGTGCTGGGACACCATGCCGAAAAAAGAGCGCGCCGGGTCCGATGAGAATGAGGGCCGTCAACAGAAACTGAATTCGCCATGAATTGATCTCTCCCAGCGTTCCTGCCACCCAATGATGAAAGGCCGGAACCATATGGGTTCCCATCGCCAGTGTGACGACCGGAAGGGCAAGCACCAGCGCTTGCAAGAACGCGCGACGAAGGTGCCGTGCCTCATCCGCCTGCCTGTCCGTTAAGGGCGCTTCGGCATCAGCCGGTTTTGCGGCGTAACCTGCGGCGCTGACCGCGGCCGAAAGCGCTTCGGGCGTTGTCGTCCCGGCGGTATAATGTACGCGGGCAGATTGGGTCGCCAAGTTTACTTCAGCCTTCGTCACGCCCTCAACGGCTTGCAGCGCCCGCTCAACCCGGCCAACGCAAGAGGCGCAGGTCATTCCGTTGATCTCAAGGCTCGCATCGCGTGCCTGCGCCGGATAGCCGGTCGCTTTCAATGCTGCGACGATTTCAGTTGGCCCGGCGGGAGCAGAATATTCAACGCGGGCTGTACCTGCGATCAGGTTCACTTGCGCGTCCTCAACGCCCGACACTGCCTTCAGTGCTCGTTCAACGCGTGCGACACAAGAGGCGCAGGTCATGCCGTCTACGGCGAATGTTATGCGCATGCTCATGGGGTTTCCTATCGACGTGTAACAGATGTGTGGTGCAGGCGGGATATGTCAATTGGGTTTCGAGATCTGGCGCAGACCGTCAAGGTCATTTCGGGTATGTGCAAGCTGGCTGAGTAACGTCACAAGTTGATCGGCCTTCGGCAATACGAAATGGGCATGGCCACGTGTTTCTCTCCTTCCCGAAGCTCGATCCTGTGCAAAAGGGTGTGCAAAGGCAATTGCGCGCACGCATTTTTGACAAACGCTGCGCCGAAGTATTGGCGTAATTCAGCCAACGCTATGTCTCAATTGTTGAGTATTAATGCTTCAATTATGGACTAAATCCCGGATTGGTCATGAATTTGGTGAGGTTGTGTCACTAAAGGCGTGAAAGGTGAGGAGAGTTGCATGTTCAAACGCCGTGAGGCTATTGCCGCAGGCATCGGTGCCTTGTCGCTTTTCGTGCCGCAAGGCCCGGTTTTCGCAGCAAAGCCGATACTGTCTGACCCGCTCACAGCGCCCATACCGGGCCTGACAATTGCGCCCGAATTTTATCCTGCCGTTGTACGGGTTAAACGCAGTTTTGAACCTGGTTCAATCCACGTCGTCTCATCCCAACACTATCTTTACTTGATCACAAGCCGGGGGCAGGCGATCCGCTACGGCGTAGCGGTCGGACGTGCAGAGCTTGCCTTTCGCGGCGCCGCTGAGGTCGGGCGCAAGGCCGAGTGGCCCAGCTGGAAGCCAACGCCCGAGATGCTGGAGCGCAACCCAGCCTATGCGCGTTATGCGGATGGCATGCCCGGTGGGCCGAAAAATCCGCTGGGTGCCCGCGCGATCTATCTGTATCAAAACGGCCGCGACACGGCGATCCGCATCCACGGCACGACAGAGCCGAATTCCATCGGCCGATCCGTTTCAAACGGTTGCCTGCGGATGGTCAATGATCATGTGATCGACCTTTATGAGCGCGTTGAACTCGGCGCATCCGTTTCGGTTTATTAGCACCTTTCCGGGGCAAGGGTTCGTTGGCCCTTCCGGGGCGGTGCGAGGGGCGCTATGAGAGGGCCATGGCCCTGACCCTCACCTCCATTGCCCAAGTTGCTGCGTTCGATTTCGACGCGGTCATTGATGTGCGCTCGCCTGCCGAATTTGCCGAAGACCATCTGCCCGGGGCTGTCAATCTGCCGGTGCTTGACGACGAAGAGCGCGTCCGCGTGGGTACGATCTACAAGCAGAACTGTCCCTTTGCTGCTCGCAAGCTGGGGGCCGCATTGGTGGCCCGAAATGCCGCGTTGCATCTTGAAGGGCCGTTGGCCGACAAGCCCGGCAGCTGGCGTCCTTTGGTCTATTGCTGGCGCGGTGGTCAGCGCTCGGGATCCTTCGCATCGATCCTGTCCCAGGTCGGCTGGCGGGTTGAACTGGTTGAGGGGGGGTATAAGTCGTGGCGGCGGCTGGTTGTGGATCAGGTGCAAGAACGCCCGGT
The DNA here is from genome assembly GCA_049646285.1 of Albidovulum sp. Lineage (GTDB taxonomy): Bacteria > Pseudomonadota > Alphaproteobacteria > Rhodobacterales > Rhodobacteraceae > Albidovulum. The sequence goes on from JBARVN010000154.1 coordinate 9,820, forward strand.
GATGGCGCCGGTGGTGGTGCTTGATGGCAATACAGGTTCCGCCAAGACCGAACTGCTGACGCAGATTGCGGCAAAAGGCGTGCAGGTGATTGATCTTGAGGGGTTGGCCAACCATCGTGGGTCGCTGTTCGGCGACCGGGACCGCGGGCAGCCTTCGCAAAAAGCGTTTGAAAGCCAACTTGCGCTTGCACTCGCAGGGCTTGATACCACCCGGCCGGTGGTGGTTGAGGCTGAAAGCTCGCGTGTGGGCAATCTGTTCGTGCCAAAACAGCTTTGGGCAGCGATGTGTGCAGCCCCGCGAATTCGCATCGCGGCTCCCGTGGCCGCGCGCGCGGCGTATCTGGCGCGGGCATATGCGGATATCTCGGCGGATGCCGCACGGCTTGAGGCGGTTGTGGCGCGGCTGCGCCCCTTGCACGCGGCCGACGTGGTCAGCGGATGGCAGGATCTGGCTAAGACGGGCGCGTTTGAGGCGCTGGCGCTCGCCCTGATGCAGGCCCATTATGATCCCCGATATGATCGCCACCGGGCTAGGTTTACGCCGGAGTGTGAACATTTGTTAGAGGTCGACAGCCTTGCGCCGGACGCATTGGCGCATTTGGCTGACGCGGTCATTGCGAGCGTCGATGCCATGACCAGTACACCGGCCTGAACCCCGCGGCCTTAATCCTCTACGGTGATGAAAGGTGCGCCCTCGGTGACGGCCCCGATGATTGAAGGGGCTTCGCCGATGTCTTGAAGCCGCTGAACAAGGTCAAGGGCTGCATCCGCAGGCACGGCGGCCAGCAGCCCGCCTGCTGTCTGAGGATCAAACAGCAGATCGGTACGCGGGCTTTCCGTCACGAACATGCGGGCCATAGCTTGGCGGTTCGACGACAGAAGGGTCGAGCTGTGCCCGGCCTTGGCCAGCGCTTCCGCGCCAGGTAACAAAGGGATGTGCGGCAGAGACAGGCGCGCGGCCAAGCCTGAAGCATCAAGCATTGTCATCAAATGGCCAGCCAGACCAAAGCCGGTGATGTCCGTCATCGCATGGGCATGTGCGCCGATCATTCGCGCCGCCGTACCCTGAGGGCGCGACATGGATTGAAATGCCCCGGCGACGGCATCGCCCGGCGCGGCACCGGCCATTTCAGCGGCAAGGATCACCCCTGTTCCCAAGGGCTTGGTCAGGATCAACCAATCGCCGGCTTCAGCGCCGTCCTGGCGGATGGGCGGATGGGCCGCAAGACCGGTCACGGTGAACCCCACCGTCAACTCAGCTCCCAGGCTTGTGTGGCCACCAACCACATCGGCGCCCTCTTCGCCAAATGCCTCGGCCGCGGCCGACATAATCTCGCGCAGGGTTTCGACCTGAAGTTGCGGGGACATGCGCGGCAAGATCACCTGCGCCAGTGCTGTTTGGGGCCGCGCGCCCATTGACCAGATGTCGCCCATCGCATGAATGGCGGTGATCCGGGCCAGCAGCCACGGGTCTTCGGTAAAGGCGCGGATATGATCGGTTGTGATGACTTGATAGCCCTTGCCATGGGTCATGATCGCCGCATCGTCACCGGGGCCAGAGAGCACATCAGGGCGCTTGGGCGCAGGCAGGCCTGCAAGGGCAGCCCTTAGATCCGCTTGCCCGACCTTTGCACCACAGCCCCCGCATAGCGGTTTGCCACTACCAAGCTCGTCAAGCACGCCTTCGGCCATGGTCGCGGGTAGTCCGGGCACAGGCATTTTCGGCAGGGCTTTGAATTTGGACATAAATGCCTGATCGATGCGATCCTTCCAACGCCAAAGCCAGCCACCATCCAGCGGCAAGCCCCATTTGTCGGCGACAGCGTTTTTGCCGCCGGTGGAAATCAGCTTGAGGTAGTCGCGCTGGGGCCGGAACGCGCGCATGCGCCCGGATCCGGCCAGCGCCACAGTCAGATTGTGAAGCAACACCGGGGCCTGCCGGACGGCAAATACACCGGCCTTCGGGCGCGGGGCGGCGTCGAAATGGGCGATGTCGCCGGTTGCGAAAATCGCAGGGTCTGTCACGGATTGAAGGGTCTTGCCGACGCGAAGGAAGCCATCTTGCAAGGCAAGCCCCGTGGTGTCGAGCCAGCTTTGCGCCGTGGTGGCCGCAGCACCAATAATAAAACCTGCGCTGACGAAACGTCCGTCGGCAAGCTGGACACCATGTGCCTCCACTGCGGTCGCTGGGGCCTGCTCCAGCAAGGTGATTTCAGCATCATCCAGATGGGCAAGCAATGCACTTCGCGCGCCGCGGCCCAAAGCAGACAGGGCCGTGGCCGCCTCGATCACGCTGATACGCGCGTCAGGGCCCAACCGGTGGCGCGCGGCCAGTGCCAGTTCCACGCCGGCGACACCCGCGCCGATGATCGCCACATCGGGGGCTGCGGCACCCTTGGCGCAATCGCGCGCAAAGGCCTGCCAGCGATCCGCAAAGGTATCAAGCGGTTTGGCGGGCACCGCAAATTCGGCAAAGCCGGGCAGGGCGGGCATGGCGGAACTGATGCCGATGTCTATCGACGCGATGTCATAAGAGATCGCCGCGCGCCCCGGCACGTTGATGCGTTTAGCCTCCGGGTCAATCCCGGTGGCGTAGCCCAAAATCAACCGCGCACCGGCATGGCGGGCAAGCTTGACCAGATCCATCTGAAGCGCGTCGCGCTGATAATGCCCGGCGATATAGCCTGGCAACATGCCGGAATAAGCGGCCATGGGCGTGGGGTTGATCAATGTCAGCCGCACGCCTGGCAACGGGCACATTCCCCACATGCGCAGCACCAGCGCATGGGCGTGGCCGCCGCCGATCAGCACAAGGTCACGGGTCAGAGGGATCATCGGTTGTTTCAACGAAAACTCCTTTTCGTAGCCCTCCCTATCGCGCTTGGACCGATTTGGCGATGCCCGGACTTGGCCCGGCGGGGCAGAGCGGCTAAGGATCGCTTGACGGCGGACGAAGGGGATGCGGAATGCGGGTCTATATCACCGGTGCGGCAGGGTTTATCGGCTTTCATCTTGCAAAGATATTGCTGGAGGAAGGGATCACTGTCCACGGCATGGACGGGATGACCGACTACTACGACGTCTCACTAAAACGCGCGCGACTGGCGATCTTGAACCAGACACCCGGTTTTTCTTTTACCGAATGCATGCTTGAAGACAATCAGACCTTGGGTGCGGACATCGCAGCCTTCCGGCCCGACGCAATTGTTCATCTGGCCGCGCAGGCAGGGGTGCGCTATTCCCTCGAAGCGCCGCGCAGCTATCTTTCCGCCAATATCGACGGCACGTTCAACGTGATGGAAGCGGCGCGGGAACTGGGCGTTCAGCATCTGTTGCTGGCCTCGACCTCATCCGTCTTTGGGGCCAACACCGACATGCCTTACCGCGAGACAGACAAGGTCGATACCCAAGTATCCCTTTATGCCGCCACCAAGAAGGCCACTGAAAACCTGTCCCATGCCTATGCGCATCTCTGGTCGATCCCGACAACCTGCTTTCGGTTCTTTACGGTCTACGGGCCATGGGGGCGGCCCGATATGGCCCCGTTCAAATTCACCAAAGCCATCTTGGCGGGCGATGTAATCGACGTCTACGGGCAAGGTGACATGTTCCGGGACTTTACCTATGTGACGGATCTGGTGCGCGCGATCCGGCTGTTGATTGATGCAGCCCCCGTGCGGCCCGAGGGGCCAGATGGGATCGAGGCCGGCGACAGCCTGTCGCCAGTGGCGCCTTGGCGTGTGGTCAATATCGGCAATGGCGACAAGGTGGCGCTTGGCGATTTCATCGCGGCGATTGAGGCCGCCACCGGCAAGCAAGCCCGGAAAAATTTCATGGATATGCAAAAGGGGGATGTGCGGGCCACTTGGGCCGACAACGGTCTTTTGCGCCGGTTGACCGGCTATCAGCCCGAAACCGATATCCGTGCCGGGATGTCAGCTTTCGTCCGCTGGTACCGGGACTATTACCACCTGTAACTGATCCGAGATTCGCCCTTGACGGTGGCAATGGGCTGGCATACCTAGCGCCACCATATGGCGAGGTAGCTCAGCTGGTTAGAGCACGCGACTCATAATCGCGGGGTCGGGAGTTCAAGTCTCCCTCTCGCCACCACTTTTCCAATATCAGATCAGCATCAACCGCGCCTGGCAAAATGGCCGAACGCAAAGTCTACACCTTTTTGCGGGCGCGAAGAGCGGCTTGAATGGTGCCGTCATCCAGATAGTCGAGCTCTCCGCCGATGGGCACGCCTTGCGCGAGCGAGGTTACCGATACACCGCAGCTTTCCAGAATTTCCGCGATGTAATGGGCGGTGGTCTGGCCATCGACCGTCGCGTTCAGCGCCAAAATCACTTCGCGCACCTCTTCATCGACGATGCGGGTCACAAGGCGCGGAATGCGCAATTCATCGGGGCCCATAGCGTCCAGCGCGGAAAGCGTGCCGCCCAATACGTGATAGCGGCCTTTGAAGCTGTGCCCGCGTTCCATTGCCCACAGGTCGGCAACATCCTCGACCACACAGATCTCGCCATTGGCCCGCCGCTCATCACGGCAGATGTCACAAATGTCGGCGGTGCCGATATTGCCGCAATTGGCACATTCACGCGCTGTTGCGGCGACACGTGCCATGGTCTCTGCCAATGGGGTCATCACCTGCCCGCGTTTCTTGATCAGATGCAGCACGGCCCGGCGTGCCGAACGCGGCCCGAGGCCCGGCAGACGGGCCATCAGCTCAATCAAGGCCTCAATATCGCGGGTGCCGTCGCTCACGTCAGAACGGCAGTTTCATATCGGTGGGCAAACCCAGGGACTGCATCATCTTCGTCTGCTCATCGCGCATCCGGTCCTGAGCACGCTTTTGCGCGTCCTTGATTGCGGCAAGGATCAGGTCTTCGACCACTTCCTTTTCCGATGGCTGAAAGATCGATGGATCAATATCCAGAGATTTCAGCTCGCCTTTGGCGGAACAGACAGCCTTGACCAGCCCCGCGCCGCTTTCGCCGGTGACGGTGATCTTGTCCATCTCTTCTGTCAGATCGGTCATCTTGGCCTGCATGTCTTGCGCGGCTTTCATCATCTTGGTCATATCGCCAAGCCCGCCTAACCCTTTCAGCATCGTCTACTCCTTAGTTGTCCTCGAACGGATCCCATTCATCCTCGACCTCTGGCAGCGCGTCAGCGCTGGCGGCGGCAAGGGTTTCTTCGGGCGTTCTGATTGCGGTAATATGGGCTTTGGGGAAGGCCGCAAACACGGCCTGTACCAGCGGCAGGCCCTGTGCTTGTTCTTTTGCTGCGATCTCTTCGGCGTCACGCAGTTCTGCGATGGTTTTTGCACCGCCTTCGGACACAACGGAAACCCCCCAGCGTACGCCCGTCCAGCTTTGCAATCTTTGCGCAAGAGTTGCGGCCAGATCGCGCGGGGCGCTGCCCGTTGGTTCAAACTCAATCCGTCCCGGGGCATAGTGGACCAGCCGCAGATTGGTTTCGACTTCGACCAGCAGCTTCACATCCCGATTGGTGCGGATCAGTTCCACCACTGCCGGAAAGCTTGCATAGCGTGCGAGCGAGGTTTCCGGCGACATGGCAAGTGCGGTCGCCGTGCCGTTGCCGGTGGGAGTGTATGTGGTGGCGCTGGGCGACGGTGTATGTGTTGTGCCGCTGGACGGCGCTGGGCTGCGCCCTTGCGGGGCAGGGGCGGCGGGGCCGGGGCCTTCGCTGAGACGGCGCATAAGCTGGCCCGGATCGGGCAGGTCGGCCACATGTGTCAGGCGGATCACCACCATTTCAGCCGCCATCATCGCATTGGGTGCAGCGGCCACTTCTTCCAAAGCTTTAAGCAGCATCTGCCACATCCGGGTCAGCACCCGCATCGGCAGAGCTGCGGCCATCGCCTGACCCCGCGCGCGTTCATCAGGGCCAACGGTGGGATCTTCCGCCGCTTCAGGCGTGATCTTGATCACCGACACCCAATGGGTGATTTCGGCCAGATCCCGCAAGATCGCCATGGGATCGGCGCCATCGGCATATTGGGCCGAAAGTTCATTCAGCGCTCCAGCCGCATCGCCTATGAGGATCATGTCAAAAAGATCCAGCACGCGACCCCGGTCGGCCAGACCCAGCATGGCGCGGATCTGTTCTGCCGTGGTTTCACCGGCGCCGTGTGAAATTGCCTGATCGAGCAGCGAGGTTGCATCGCGTGCCGAGCCTTCGGCGGCCCGCGTGATCAACGCCAATGCGTCATCTGTGATGGCGGCGCCTTCGGAGGCTGCAATCTTTTGCAACAGTGCGATCATCACCTCAGGCTCAATCCGGCGCAGATCGAAGCGCTGGCAGCGTGACAGAACCGTTACCGGCACTTTGCGGATCTCGGTCGTGGCGAAGATGAACTTTACATGTGCGGGTGGCTCTTCAAGCGTCTTCAAAAGCGCGTTGAACGCGTTCGTGGACAGCATGTGCACTTCGTCGATGATGTAGATCTTGTAGCGCGCCGAAGCCGCCCGGTAGTGCACGCTTTCGATGATCTCGCGGATGTCGCCCACGCCGGTGCGGCTGGCGGCATCCATCTCCATCACATCGACATGGCGACCTTCCATGATCGCCACGCAATGTTCGCATTTTCCACAAGGGTCGGTTGTCGGGTTGCCGCTGCCGTCGAGGCCAATGCAGTTCATGCCTTTGGCGATGATCCGCGCGGTTGTGGTTTTGCCGGTGCCGCGTATGCCGGTCATGATGAAGGCCTGCGCGATGCGGTCAGCGGCAAACGCGTTGCGCAAGGTGCGAACCATCGCTTCTTGACCGACGAGGTCGGTAAAAGTTTCAGGCCGGTACTTTCGGGCGAGGACCTGATAGCGGGTCTCTGACGGTTCGGACATTGGGCCTCGGGTTGGATTCGGGATCAGCCGTTACACTAGGCATTGGCATCCCCGGCGTCCACCCGGACGCACGGGATCCGCCCGCCCCAATTAGATCACGTGTTGCGGCGGTCCGCCTTTATGCGTTTTGCATGTTTGTGCATCTTGCCGGTTGCTTTCGCGCGCTTGCGGAGTTCGGCCTGCGACGCGGTGTGCACCGCGTCTTCAGACCTAAGCTTGCGCCAGCGTTCCAGACGGGCGGCATCGATCCTACCGGCAAGAATTGCGGCTTGAACGGCGCATCCGGGTTCGGGCCCGTGGCTGCAATCGGCAAAGCGGCATTCGGTGACCAGATCGGTGATTTCGGCAAAGGCTTCGTCGATCCCCCCGGCCATATCCGACAGGCGAAGTTCGCGCATTCCGGGCGTATCGATCAGCCAGCCGCCGCCGACCAGCGGGTGCAATTCTCGTGCCGTCGTCGTGTGGCGGCCCTTCATATCATCTTCGCGCACAGCACCCGTGTCCAGATTGAGTCCTGAAAGGGCTGAGGCGAGTGTTGATTTGCCAACCCCGGACATGCCCAGAAAGGCCACGGTCTGCCCCGGCCCGCACCAGTCATTCAAAGCCGCCACGGCCGCAGGATCCTTGGCGTTGAGTGCAAGGGCCGGTACTTTGGGTGCGATCGCGCGCAGCCGGTCAAGGTAGCTTTGCGGATCGTCGGTTTTGTCGGATTTGGTCAAGATCAACACCGGGGGAATGCCGCCTGCATGCGCCAGAGACAGATAGCGTTCCAGCCGCGCCTCGTTGAATTCGTCGGTGCAGGAGGTGGTGATGAAAACCGTGTCCACATTGGCCACGATCAACTGTTCGCGTGATGCCTCGCCTGCTGCACGCCGAAAGATCCGGCTTTTGCGGTCCAGACACCGGGTGATGTGATTGGTCGGCGCGTTCATCAGCACCCAGTCGCCAACCGCCAGATCGCCTGTCGATAATGCGGGTGGCAAGGTCAACAGCACCAAGCCGGCCTCGGTCAGGGCAGAGACATGCGTGCGGTGCACGGCACTGACCCGTGCGGGGGTTGAACCGGTCAGCTCCTCAGTGGAAAGCTGGCTTAAAAAGTCCGCTGACCAGCCTAGGTCAGCAAGCGTGTAGGTGTCATGTGTCAAAGGTCTGCCCTCAGGAAATGCCGATGATGTGGCCCGGCGGTCATGGCCGCGGGTAAGACATGTCGGGACGGGCAGGGCAGATCAAATGATCAAAGCGCCCCGGCCCGGAGGAAATCAAGATCATACATATTTCACTCCTTCGCACGGGATTGATCGGGTGAGAGGCTGGACAACGACCCAAGCGGGGCTCGTTACGGCTGCTTCCTTCCGGACCTGACCGGGTTGGCGAGGCGCTCGCCCGCGCCAACCTCTCAATGCCTAGATAGGACTTAGATCAAGGATTCGCAAGGCGAAGGGATCAAACCTGCAAGACAGGCCCCGTCGAGCAGGGTTTTCGCCAGATGATGGGCTTTGTCGGTACCTGCCGGGGCAATGTCGGGCACCTGAACCACGATCATACCGGCCGCATGGGCAGAAATTGTGCCCGGATCACTGTCTTCAAAGGCAAGGCAGCGATCGGGGCGTACCCCCAGCCGCTCGGCCGCCAGCAAAAAGGGATCTGGCGCCGGTTTTGGGTTGGACACACAGTTTACTGTGACGACGGTCTGGAACCGGTTGGTCAGGCCGCTAATTCGTAGTTTCTTCACGGCCCTGTTCTGGCAAGACGAGGTTGCAACTGCACAGGGCAGCCCAAGGACGTCGATCATATCCAATAGCGCGACAACACCGGGTTTTAGCGGGATGGAAATGGCCTCCAGCCGTTCAATCTCTTTTAACAAGACGGCATCAAATTCAGCGATATCAAGACCGGGATATGCGGCCAGCATAAGGCCAGCACAGGTACCACTGTCCTTGCCACACATGCTTTCGAGAAGGGGGCGGTCCGGCATCAGGCCCATTTGCGCCTTGGCAAGCAGCGCAGCTTCGATATGCATGGCCTCGGTATCAAGCAAGGTGCCATCAAGGTCGAAAATCACAGCATCATATGGCATAAAATGATATCCAGCGTATAAACGGGGGCGTTTCAGGTCGCGCCCTTCTATAATGCGATGGACCGGTGCGCAAACGGCGGGTGAGGCTCTGTGCGGATATGGAGGGTATGCGTGGAACATCTCATTCATGAAGTGCCGGCGGGCGGTGGGCGTCTTGCGCTGTGTCGGATGCCGGGCAGAGACGGGGACTATCGGGCGGATTTGAACGCAGTCTTGCGCTGGGCACCGTCTATGGTCGTTTCAATGGCAACCGAAACAGAGATGAAAAGCCATGGTGCGACCAACTTCGGTTCTGATCTGGCTGCGGCGGGAATCGGATGGCGGCATCTGCCCGTTGACGATTTCGAAGCGGACAGTGCTGCGTTGCGAAGCGGCTGGGCGGCGGTCGAAGCGGTGGCGCTGGATTTGCTGCGGACCGGGCAGGGGGTTCTGGTGCACTGCAAGGGGGGATGCGGCCGTTCGGGCATGGCAGTGATGCGGCTTATGGTGGCGGCGGGCGAACCGCCGGAGAACGCACTGGCCAGGCTGCGCACCGTGCGTCCTTGCGCGGTTGAGACGGATGCGCAAGAACGGTGGGCCGCGTGCCGCTGATTGCGCACAGAGCCACCTTTAAGGCGCTAAAATTGGTTTCACGCACCAAATTCTTGTGAAGGCGCCAGTGCAGCTGGTTTCGCGACGGAACCCTTTGACGCGGAACCGGGTGAAAAAGGCGCGTTCTTCGATCTGAATATCAAGGTTGTCGCGCACCAGATCATAGCAGTCAGATGGTCGGAGTTTGCAGCCGAGCAGCGCCAGTGTGGCCAGCGCATCTCCTTCTGTGCCGATGTCCGATGTGGCAATCCGTGCCTGCAGTTCCGTTTTCAACAGCGCCTCAAAGGCGGGCAGCGCCGGGCGGGTGGCCCAAGCGGCGATGGCAATCAGGCCGACCACACCGGCAAGCCAAATAAACAGACGCATGACCACTCTCCCGGATATACACCGGTCCCTTAATGCCGCCAGATCTTGTCACAGTCGAGCGCTGTGTGACGCGTCACAACGTTATTCGGAACCGCGCAAATCCGTCTGGCCCGTCGCCCGCAGGTTCGATTGTAACCGCCTTCAGATCCCCGATGTAATCGGCAGCTTTGGGGCCGGTGTCGAACAGAACACTGGTGCCGGGCAACGCTCGGAAGTGCCAATTGGCATCGGCGGCGGGATTGATCGTTCCTGCCTCGACGATATAGCGCACAATGATGTCGCGGTTTGTGTCTGGGCCTTCGAAGACAATCGTGTCGCCCTTTGCACCGGGGAAATCACCGCCGCCCGATGCGCGGTAGTTGTTGGTTGCAATGATGAATTCCATTTCTGGATCAACAGATTGCCCGTCGTAGGTAAGGTTAATGATACGGTTCGCATCAGGGTTCAGATCTTCGCCTTTCGGTCCAAATCGTGAAGGTTGAGACAGGTCAATTTCGTAACTGACGCCGTCGATGACGTCGAAATTGTACGAAGGGAACTCTGGGTTCAGCAAGATCTGATCCGCTTGCCCCGGAACCACCTGATTGAATATCCCGGCTGAGCGTTCGAGCCAGCCTTTCAACTGGTCGCCCGTCACCTTCACTGCGCGGATCGTATTGGGGTAAAGGTAAAGGTCAGCGACGTTTTTGATGGCTACGTCGCCCGCAGGAACATCCGTATAGTATTCTGGCCCGCCGCGACCCCCGGCCTTGAACGGTGCGGCGGCGGACAGGATCGGCAAGCCCTCATGGGCGCTGCCCTTCATCATCTCCTCAATATACCACTTTTGGGCGATAGAGACGATCTGCACCGAGGGATCGTCGGCCACGAGCGCAAAGTAACTGTGCAACGGGGCCGACGTCTTGCCAACCGCGCGGCGGACATAGGAAAGAGTTTCGTCGTGTTCGATTTGCACAGACGCAAGAACAGCCGGATCGCTTTCAACAAGCGCTGTGATGGACCTGTCCTCATTCCGCTTTGAGATGGGGCGGGCTTCGGTGGTGAAGCTGATCACGCGCCAGCTATTGCCATCACGTTCCAGCAAAAGATCAATCAGCCCCATGTGGGACCCCCAAAACCCGGCCATCACGGCGGGCTTGCCTGACACGGTGCCAGCAGCAGGGTCAACTTCGGCAAAGCCCTCATACGTGGCAGAGGGGAATACAAGATGGCTGTGCCCGGTCATGACCGCGTCAATCCCGTCAACCCGGGCCAGCGGAACAGCGGCATTTTCCATGCCGTCAGTGTGCTCGGCCGAGCCAATGCCCGAGTGGTTGAGCGCCAAGATGATGTCACAGCCTTCTTCGCGCATCTGAGGCACCCAGGCTTCGGCGGTTTGCACGATGTCACGGGTCTGAACGCGGCCTTCAAGGTGCCTGCGGTCCCAATTCATGATTTGCGGCGGGGCAAAGCCGATCAGACCAACGCGGATCGGATAGGTAGCGCCCGCACCGTCAGACACCATTCTGTGAAGAATCACATAGGGTTTTAGAAGCGTTTCATCATCGCGTGGCCCTGCGCCCATCTTCGTCACAACATTTGCTGAAACGATCGGGAACGTCGCCCCTGCGACGGACTTCATCAAAAAGTCCAGCCCATAGTTGAATTCGTGGTTGCCAAGAGTTGAGGCATCGAAATTCAGGGCGTTCATTGCTTGTATGACGGGGTGAAGATCGCCTTCTTTCATGCCGCGCTCATACGCGATGTAGTCCCCCATCGGGTTGCCTTGTAAAAAATCGCCATTGTCGACCAGCAAGGCATTTGTTGCCTCAGCACGAATATCGGCAATGATGGATGCGGTTCGTGCAAGGCCGACAGTATCGACGGGTTTGTCTGAGTAATAGTCGTACGGAAAGACGTGCACATGCAGATCTGTGGTTTCCATGATCCTCAAATGCGCCTGATTGGCGGCGGCGATGGCGGAATATGGATGCAGTGCTATCAAGGACGTTCCGGCGGCTGTCCCTACCAGGAAATTCCGGCGGGTAAGATTGCGTTTTGTCATGACGGTCATAGCAGACTCCCTTGTGAATAATGTGGGAACCTTGAAAGCTTAACATGACATTGCTTCGAAGCTAGACTCGGATTTCAGTCAGCACCACACCCTAACGTGCAATTTTTTAGTATAATCAACCAAAGAGTGAGCTGCTGTCTGAGTTTTTTGTATCTTTAGTGAAATTGCAACCGGCGGAACGGCGTGGCACATCTGTGTCATAGCGGAGGGGCAGGATGCGATTGGCAGAAACGGTAACATTTGGGGGGGGCGGTCTGGATCGGGCGGCCCATTTGCGGAGCAACCCTGAAGATCTCGCAGCGGTGCAGGCAGAGGGGCGCGCACGGATCTTGCCGATCTGGCGGGGAAAGCCGTTGTTTGCCGGAGCACAGGCAGGCTGGCTAGAGCCAGATCATGTAGCCCTGTCGGATGCACATGACAATCCGGTTTTCCTGGGGTTGGATGATGGTATTGCCCGTTTTGCTACCGACATATCCGCGTGGGAGCCGCCGGCATCCCAACTTGCCGATAGCGTTTCTTTCTTTGATGCGACCGAACAATGCCATCCGGCACTGCCCGACACGTTTCGATTTGCCGAGTTGCGCGGTGTGATGGCGGCGCTGAGCGCGCGCGACGCTGAACTGGTTGCAACGGCCAAGGCGATTCTCGGTTGGCACCGCAGTCACAAGTTCTGTTCAAACTGTGGCATGGCCAGTGTGATGGCCGAGGCAGGATGGCAACGCAGATGCCCCGATTGCGCCACGACCCATTTCCCACGGACTGACCCCGTGGTCATCATGCTGATCACGCGTGGGAACAAGACCCTGCTAGGCCGTTCACCGGGCTGGCCTGAAGGTATGTATTCCTGTCTTGCGGGGTTCATGGAGCCGGGCGAAACACTTGAAGCTGCCGTGCGGCGCGAAGTGGCGGAAGAAACGGGCATAAGGGTGGGTGCGGTGCGCTATCTGGCCAGCCAGCCCTGGCCATACCCGTCGTCATTGATGATCGGCTGTGCCGGGGATGCGGAAAGTGAAGAGATCACACCTGATCCGAATGAGATTGAAGACGCGCTTTGGCTGACGCGCGAGGATATGGCACTGGCGCTTGCGGGCGAACACCCGACGGTCAAGCGGCCGCGAAACGGCGCAATTGCCGGGTTTCTTTTGGCCAACTGGGTTGCGGACACTTTGGATTGAAGACAATACTTGGCTGAGGGCAGCAGGGGGGCAATTGCGTGAAATTCTCCACCAGAGAGGATATCGAAGCGCCAGCAGAAGTCGTGTTTGAGGCTTTGTCAGATTTTACCAGCTTTGAACGTACGGCTGTGCGAAAGGGCGTGGATGTTGCACGCAGCAATCCGCTGGCGGAGGTTGGAGTTGGTCTGAGCTGGAGCCTGCGCTTTCCTGTGCGAGGGAAAATGCGCCGCGTGATGTGCGAAATGATTCGCTTTGAAACGCCGTCTTCTCTTGGGTTCAAAGGGCATAGCAACGGCTATGAATTAGAGCTTTCGCTGGCTCTCGTGGCGCTTTCAAAGGCCCGGACGCGGCTGGGGGTTGAATTCGAAGTCAAGCCGCGCGGTCTGGCATCGCGCCTGATGTTGCAATCCATTCGGCTAAGCAAAGCAACCTATGCACGACGCTTTGAGGCGCGCGTGCAGAAATTTGCGTCTGATCTTGAGCTTAAGCAAATCCGTCGGCGGCAAAACTAGAGTTTTGCGCCGGTACCGGGGCCGGAATCAGTACCGGGTGGGATCTGCCGGGTAGACGCCCAACAGCGTCACGGAAGATGTAAAATAGTCCAACTCCTCCAAAGCGCGTGCCACATTGGCGTCATCCGGGTGGCCTTCGATATCCGCATAAAACTGCGTTGCTGAAAAAACGCCGTCGACCATATAGCTTTCAAGCTTGGTCATATTCACGCCGTTGGTCGCAAACCCGCCCATAGCTTTGTAAAGTGCTGCCGGGATGTTTCGCACCCGAAACACAAAACTTGTCATCATCCCGTGATCGCCACGCCGCTTAAGATCGGGGGCGCGCGCCATGATCAAAAACCTGGTCGTGTTGTTGGAACGGTCTTCGATATGGCGGGCCAATACGTCAAGCCCGTAGATGTCGCCCGCCAGTTCCGACGCCAGCGCCGCCATCTTCGGATCACCCAGCTCGGCCACATGGCGCGCCGATCCGGCCGTATCGGCACCGGTGACCGGCCGGATGTTTTGCTGACGCAAGTAAGTGCGGCACTGGCCCAGCAATACCGTATGGCTCATCGCACTTTCCACGGTCTCAAGCCGCGTGCCGGGAACCGCCAGCAGGTTAATATGCACCCGCACAAACGCCTCTCCCACGATATGCAGACCACTTTCGGGAAGCAGATAGTGCACATCGGCCACGCGCCCGTATGTCGAATTCTCAACCGCGATCATTCCCAAGTCAGCATCACCCTTGCGGACGGCTTCAATGGCATCTTCAAACGTGGCACAAGGCAGCGGTTCATGGTCCGGGCGCGCTTCGACGCAGGCCTGGTGGCCGTAGGCGCCCAGCTCACCCTGAAAGGCAATTCGACCGGTCATAATCGGGGCTCCTGTACCGCGGCAGACAAAAGGGGCGTTTGGTCGCGGTAACTATACCTTGAAACTGGTAAGGGGAAGCGGGTAGATACGCCGCAGCGAATTGCCAGAGTAGAGGCGCGACATGTTCGACACGATGACTGTAACTAAGGCCGGCGGCGCGCTTTGCGGGGCTTTATTGATTTTTCTGCTTGGAAAATGGGCGGCGGAATCACTGTACCACACCGCAGCGGTGGCCCACGGCGATGAAGAAGTAGTGCAGGCCTACACAATTGACACCGGCGCTACTGAGGGTGGCGGTGACGGCGCGGAAGAAGGCCCGGATTTCGCGACGCTCTTTGCATCGGCTGATGCGAGTGCTGGCGAAAAGGCGTTTGGCAAGTGCAAGGCTTGCCACAAGCTGGATGGAAACAACGGCACCGGCCCGCATCTTGATGGTGTGGTCAACCGCTCAGTCGCTTCGGTGGCCGGGTTCGGATATTCAGACGCCATGGCCGCGCTCGGCGGCGAGTGGACGCCTGAGGTGCTCGACAGCTTCCTGGAAAACCCCAAAGGTGCCCTTCCGGGGACAAAGATGACCTTTGCAGGTTTGAAAAAGCCGGAAGACCGGGTCAATCTGATCGCCTATTTGCAGTCGATCGGCGGCTGATCGATTAGCCTGAAGTAAGTTTTTAAAGGGGCCGTTCTTTGAGGGAGCGGCCCTTTTTCATTGCCAACACACATGGTTCACGCATTCGCAACTTGCCGAGCACGACGCGCCGCCTTAGCCTGACACACGAGATAACGGGACGTGGTTAACTGAGTAGCGGATGGGGAGTTGTTGATGCAAATGCGCCAGAATAGCAAAATGGTCGCAGCAACGCGCATGTCGGGCCAGACAAAGGCCGCACTGCTCGGCTTTGGCATTGTGATAGGGATGTGGTTGGCGGGCGCGGCGGGCCTGCGTGCCGCCGATGATGTTGTCATATCCCACGGTTATTCGAATTTCGGCGAATTGAAATATCCGGCCGATTTCACGCATCTCGACTATGTCAATCCGGATGCCCCCAAGGGTGGCGAAATATCGATCTGGGCACAGGGCGGGTTTGACAGCTTCAACCAATATGCCCGCGACGGTGTTCCGGCGGCTAATAACACAATTGGAAGCGAAAGCATACTAACTAGCACGGCCGACGACCCGTACGGCGCTTACTGTTTTTTGTGCACGACGCTCGAATATCCTGCGGATCTTACCTACGTCACGTTCAACCTGCGCGATGATGTGACATTTTCGGACGGTTCGCCCATGACGGCCGATGATGTTGCATTCAGTTCAAACCTCTTTGCCGAGCAGGGTATTCCGGAGTATCGCCGTATTGTGGAAGGTTTCTTGGACCGGGTTGAAGTTGAAGGGCCTTACCGCATTACGTTCTACTTCAACCCGACGGCATCCGTGCGCGACCGAGTTGGCTTTGCGGGCGGCACCCCGGTTTTTTCCAAAGCATGGTTCGAGACAAATGGCGTTCGCTTGGACAAAAGCACCAAAGAACCGTTCATGTCGACGGGCCCCTACGTCCTCGGCAGCTTCAAGTTCAACAGCCAAATCGTCTATGCGCGTAACCCAAACTATTGGGGAAATGATGTCCCCTTTAACAAAGGACGCAACAATTTTGACTGGATCAGGGTGGAATATTTTGCAGATGGTGATGCCGCGTTTGAAGGCTTCAAAGCGGGTGACTACACGTTTCGCACAGAATCCTCTTCTCAGGATTGGGCGACCGGCTATGACTTCTCCGGCGTCGATAAAGGCTGGGTACTGCGCAAAGAGATCCCCGATGGAAATGTCGGGACACGCTTGTCTTGGGTCTTCAACCTGAACCGGCCGAATTGGCAAGATCCGCGTGTGCGCGATGCGATCGGGATGCTGTTCAACTCCGAATGGTCAAAGCAGACATTGCAATACGGTCTTTACGAACGCCCTGTGTCCTTCTGGTCCAACACCGATCTGGCGGCATCTGGCGTTCCGGACGAAGGCGAGCTGGCATTGCTGCGTCCGCTTGTCGAAAGCGGGCTGCTTGATGCGTCCATTCTGACCGATGAGGCAAGAGTTCCTGTCGCCAATGATGCGTCGAAAAACCGCCCTGCGCGCAGCATTGTCCGGCAAGCGGGGGCGCTTTTGGAAGAAGCAGGCTGGGTCACGGGCAGTGACGGGCTGCGCAGGAATGCGGCGGGCGAAGTGCTTACCCTGACCTTCATCCAATACAGCCCAACCTATGACCGGTTCATCAACCCGTTTATTGAAAATCTCGCGCTTGTGGGTGTTCAGGGAAAGCTTGAGCGCATTGATATATCACAATATGTCGAGCGTCGGCGGTCCGGCGATTTCGATCTTGCCAATCAGGGCTTTGCTATGGGTTTTGAACCGTCCATCGGGTTGGAACAGTGGTTCGCCTCGAAAACGGCGGATGACAGTTCACGAAACCTTATGCGGCTGAAAAACCCAGGCATAGACCAGTTGATTTCCAAAGTGATTGAAACGACGTCGTTGGAGGAAATGAAGGTTTCCGTAAGGGCACTTGACCGCGCGCTCAGATCAATTGGCTTTGATATTCCGCTTTGGTACAACCCCGATACTTGGGTTGCCTACTATGATATGTACCGTCACCCCGACAATCTGCCGCCGCTTTTAGTGGGCGAAATGGATTTTTGGTGGTACGACGCCGATCAAGCCGCAAAACTGAAAGCGGCAGGCGCGCTGAACTGACGCGCCGCTAGGGGAAAGAGCAGACAGGGTTATGGGCGCTTACATCCTGCGCAGATTGCTTTTGATGATTCCGACATTGCTTGGGATCATGATTATCAATTTCACGCTGACCCAGTTTGTACCAGGTGGCCCGATCGAGCAGATCCTTGCCAAGATCGAGGGCGAAGGTGACGTGCTTAGCGGGATCACCGGGGTTGGCGATGATGCGAGCTTGCAGCAAGGCGGCGGTGATGACCGATATCTTGGTGCACGCGGACTGCCGCCGGAATTCATAGCAGAGCTGGAAAAACAGTTCGGCTTTGACAAGCCGCCACTGGAACGGTTTTTGACGATGCTGGGCGACTATCTGCGATTTGATTTCGGAGAAAGTTACTTCCGGTCCATCTCGGTCGTGGATCTGGTGATCGAAAAGATGCCTGTCTCAATCACATTGGGGCTGTGGTCGACATTGCTTGCCTACATGATTTCCATCCCTCTCGGCATACGCAAGGCGGTGCGTGACGGTTCGAAGTTCGACACATGGACGTCGGGTGCTATCATCGTGGGTTATGCGATTCCGGGGTTTCTGTTCGCGGTTTTGCTGATTGTTCTCTTTGCCGGGGGCAGCTATTGGCGGATTTTCCCGCTGCGCGGTTTGGTATCAGACAACTGGGAGGAGCTGACACTACTGGGCAAGGCCGCCGACTACGCCTGGCACATCACTTTGCCCGTCATCGCTTCAACAATTTCAAGCTTTGCGACGCTGACTTTGCTGACGAAGAACAGCTTTCTTGATGAGATCAATAAGCAATATGTGCTGACAGCAAAGGCCAAAGGCCTGGCAGAGCGCCAAGTGCTTTATGGCCATGTGTTCCGCAATGCGATGCTGATCGTGATTGCCGGGTTTCCGGGGCTTTTTCTGGCGGTCCTGTTCGGCGGCGGTTTGCTGATTGAAGTGATTTTTTCGCTCGATGGGTTGGGCCGGCTTGGCTATGAAGCGGCCGTGGCACGCGATTATCCCGTGGTCTTTGGCACGCTTTATGTCTTTGGTCTGTTGGGGCTGATTGTTGGGCTCTTGTCGGATCTGACCTATGTTTATGTCGATCCGCGCATTGATTTTGAAAAGAGGGCGGGTTGATGGCGTTGTCTCCGCTGAACGCCCGCCGCTGGCGCAATTTCAAGGCAAATGGCCGCGCCTATTGGTCGCTTTGGATCTTTTTGGTGTTGTTCGTTCTGTCGCTTTTTGCCGAGCTTATCGCCAATGAAAAACCGATCGTTGTCAGCTACAAAGGGCAGTTGCATTTTCCGATCTACCATTTTTATCCTGAGACTGCATTTGGCGGTGACTTCAGGGCAGAGGCAAATTACCGAGAGCCAGAAGTGCAGTGCTTGATCAAAAGCGGAGGTTTGGAAGCCTGTTTTGATGATCCGGATGGCGTTATCGCAGATGCGGCCGACGGCAATGTGGCGGGGCAGGACATCCAAAAGGGCTGGATGGTCTGGCCGCCAATTCCTTATCGCTACAACACGATCAACAATGTTGGGTCAGCCCCCTCAGCCCCCGATTGGGATCACTGGCTTGGCACCGATGACACAGCGCGCGATGTGCTGGCACGGGTCATCTACGGGTTCCGGCTGTCGATTGTGTTCACGCTGATTGTGACATCCATTTCCAGCGTGATCGGCATCGCGGCCGGTGCGGTGCAGGGCTATTTCGGCGGATGGGTGGATCTTAGCTTCCAGCGTCTTCTGGAGATCTGGGCTTACACGCCCAGCCTTTACGTCATCATCATTCTCTTCGCGATTCTGGGGCGAAGCTTCGGCCTGTTGGTTTTTGTCACCATTCTTTTTGGCTGGCCTGCTCTTGTGGGCGTGGTTCGGGCCGAGTTTTTGCGCGCCCGGAATTTTGAATATGTCCGCGCGGCGCGCGCTTTGGGTGTCAGGGACCGGGTGATTATGTTCCGCCATATTTTGCCAAACGCTATGGTGGCGACCCTTACCTTGATGCCCTTTATCGTGACCGGGGCTATCGGTGGCCTCGCGGCCCTCGATTATCTGGGGTATGGGCTGCCTTCATCCCTGCCATCGCTTGGTGAGCTGTCCCTTCAGGGCAAATCAAACCTGCAAGCGCCATGGCTTGGATTTTCAGCCTTCTTCACCTTTGCAATCATGCTTTCGCTGTTGGTCTTCATATTTGAAGGGGTGCGCGATGCGTTTGATCCCAGAAAGACCTTTCAGTGAAAACGGTGCTTGAATTTGAAAACCTGAGCGTCAGTTTCCGCCAGGACGGGCGTCTGATCGAGGCGGTTAAGGGCATCAGCTTTTCCGTAGGCAAGGGTGAAACCGTGGCGATTGTCGGCGAAAGCGGATCGGGGAAATCCGTGACGGCGCTGTCGACAGTCGCTTTGTTGGGTGACAATGCTAAAGTGTCCGGATCTGTCCGCTATCTTGATCAAGAGATGGTTGGCGCGCCTGAGGCGTTGCTGCGCAAGGTGCGGGGCAATGACATCAGCTTCATCTTCCAAGAGCCGATGACATCGCTTAATCCGCTGCACACATTGGAAAAGCAGCTATCGGAAAGCCTTGCATTGCACCAAGGGCTTTCAGGGGCGCCGGCGCGGGCGCGCGTGATCGAGCTGTTGGAAAAGGTCGGCATCGACAACGCCGAACGCCGTTTGCCGGACTATCCGCATCAGCTTTCCGGCGGGCAGCGCCAACGGGTGATGATTGCGATGGCCCTTGCAAACGGCCCCGAGCTTTTGATCGCAGATGAGCCGACAACAGCACTTGATGTGACCATACAGGCGCAGATCCTTGACCTTCTGGCCGAATTGAAAACCCGCGAAGGCCTCAGCTTGCTGTTCATCAGCCATGATCTGGGCATTGTACGCCGCATTGCCGACCGGGTCTGCGTCATGCAGGGCGGCGAGATTGTTGAACAAGGTCCGGTTGATCAGATTTTCGCCAATCCCCAGCACCCTTACACCCGCATGCTGTTGTCAGCTGAACCAAAGGGGCACCCTGATCCGGTGCCCGAAGATGCCAAGGAAATTGTGCGGACTGACAATCTGCGGATTTGGTTCCCGATCCGGCGCGGGTTGTTGCGCAAGACTGTCGGTCATGTGAAGGCGGTGAATGCGGCCTCGATTTCCGTCCGTTCGGGCGAAACGTTGGGCATTGTGGGCGAAAGCGGGTCAGGCAAGACAACGCTGGCGCTGGCGATCATGCGATTGATCGCATCGGATGGGCCGATCTTGTATCTGGGTCAGGATATCTCTGCCTGGCAGCCGGGAGAGCTGCGCAAGCTGCGCCGCGATATGCAGATCGTGTTTCAAGACCCGTATGGCAGCCTGTCGCCCCGTCTGACCGCCGAGCAGATCATCGCCGAAGGGCTGACTGTGCACGGGCTGGAGCCCGGACGCGACCGACGCGAGATGGTGACGGAAATCATGAAAGAGGTCGGGCTTGATCCCGCCACGATGACCCGTTATCCGCATGAGTTTTCCGGCGGTCAGCGGCAGCGCATCGCCATTGCCCGCGCGATGATCTTGCGCCCGAAAGTTGTGGTTCTGGACGAACCGACATCGGCGCTTGATATGACCGTGCAAGTGCAGATTGTTGACCTGCTGAGGGCGCTCCAACGCCGCTATGGGCTTGCCTATCTCTTTATCAGCCATGACCTGCGCGTGGTTAAGGCTCTGGCCCACAAAGTGATCGTGATGAAAGCCGGTGACGTGGTCGAAGCAGGAGACAGGGCTGCGATATTTGACACCCCGAAAACCGACTACACCCGCGCGCTGATGGCTGCGGCGTTTGGTTTGGGCGGGCCCAAGGCCGACCGGGCATGAAGATCTTGTTCGTGCATCAGAACTTTCCCGGTCAGTTCTTGCATCTGGCCCCGGCGCTGGTTGCACGCGGGCATGATGTGCTGGCGCTCACGGCTGAAGAAAACACGCGCAGTTCAACCATCAAAACCTATCGCTACCGCACACCGCCGAAGGTGGCGTTCCAAGGATTGGGTCGCAGCTACGCCGAGGCCTGTGAGCGGGGTGGTGTCGTGGCGCGCGCAGCTGTCCAGTTGCGCCGCGAACAGAATTATACGCCGGATGTGGTTTTCGGCCATGGCGGCTGGGGTGAAACGCTTTATTTACGCGAGATCTGGCCTAATGCGCGGCATCTGACCTATGCCGAATTTTTCTATAGTACCACCGGGCAGGACACTGGCTTTGACCCCGAGTTTCATCGCAGCGGACTTGGCCCGCTTCTGACCACGTCGGCGCGCAAAACCCATCTTTTGATGGCGATAAATGAGGCGGACGCGGCTTTGGCCCCCACCAATTGGCAGGCCACAACCTTTCCGGCAGAGATGCGCGGTAAAATCAGCGTAATTCATGACGGGATCGATACGGGCCGCGTATGCCCGGACCCAGATGCGCGGTTCGAACTGCCCGATGGCGCGGTGCTTTCCCCCAAGGATGAGGTGATGAGCTTTGTGAACCGGAATTTGGAGCCGTATCGGGGCTACCACATTTTCATGCGTGCCCTGCCAGCAGTGTTAAAAAACCGGCCAAAGGCACAAGTGGTTATTGTTGGTGGTGACCGTCAAAGCTATGGGCCGCGCCCGGCCGGGGACAAAAGCTGGAAGCAGATATTTCTTGATGAGGTTGGTGCGCAGCTCGATCTGTCACGGGTTCATTTCGTTGGGCAGTTGCCCTACCGGGGCTACCTCTCCTTAATGCAGGTGACGCGGGCACACGCCTATCTGACCTATCCGTTCGTTCTGTCATGGTCGATGCTTGAGGCCATGAGCGCCGGTGCATTGGTAGTTGGTTCGCGCACAGCACCGGTCCAAGAGGTGATCCGCGATGGCGAGAATGGAAGATTGGTGGATTTCTTTGATGTTGAGGCATGGTCAAAGGCGCTGAGCGACGTGCTTGCCGATCCTGCCGCGCAGGTGCCACTGCGCGAAGCGGCACGTGCGACCATCACCGAAGGCTACGATCTTCAAAGCAAGTGCCTGCCGCAGCTTATTCGGTTCGTCGAGGGGGCGTGATGCAACAGGCTCCACGCGGACCCGCTGCGCATTGTGACCCTACTTACAAGTGGCGTTTGCGATCTGTCCGTAGCTTTCTGGATAGCGGTCAGCATCCATTATCCAGCCAATATGCGTTTCATCCCAGCCGTTGACGAACGACCAGACCACTTCGCCGTCCCGGGTTACTTCAAAGACGCGGCCGCCGTCTGTTTCTGTGATCAGAATATTACCGTTTTCAAGGATCTGATGCTTGCCACGATATGGCGTGTTGAAGGTATTGCGTGCGTCTGATCTGTATAGCACGCGAAACGAGTTATCTTTCGGATCAATCGACAGGATCCGGCTGCCGTCGGGCGCGCCAGACGCATCGACGGCACTTAGGATTTCCCCTCTGGGGCGGTTATCAAGCACCGTAATTGTACCATCAGAATGGAAGTCGGGGTCATGTTGGCCGATCAATGGGCCAGAAAACTGCCACTTGATCTTATGTGTTACCCCATCGAGCACCCAAAGCTGAAACAGGTTGCGCGAAGACAAAAGGATATCCCCGGCGTTGAACATCGGGAACGCAGGCGCATCAGCGGCGCTAAGGATCTCAACATCGTTTAGGTGCATAACATCGTCAAGACGGTTCCCATTGGCCTGAATAAGCCCCATCGCATCAGAGCTAATAAGTGAAGCAACCAGATCAATTTCGTTCAGCTGCATGCCGGTCGCGGGATCAAATGATGCGATCTTGTCAAACTTGAACATGCGCCCGCCGGTCGCCGGGCTTTGATACTCTGCAACGGCGGTCGGGGTCCAAAGGGCACCATCGTCCGCCACATCCAGCGAATGGTGGCTCTTCCCGTCGCTGCGCCACGCGATATTGCCACAGCTGTCAAACCGGACGATGCCACGGCCATCCAGATTGGCAACCACATCGCCGTTCGGATAAAGATGTGCGCCGTGAATGAGCGCGTGATATTTGTGGCGCATCTCATCGGGGGCGACTTTGAAGAAATCGATGGGCCATTCGTGCAGCAATTGCCCGTCATTCGCATAAAGCCGAAAGCCCAGCGTATTGCCGAACAGGCCCGACATGAACGTGACACCGGGTTGCACTTTGTCTGGTACAAAACTTACCAGACCATCTTTGGGGTGAATGCGCGGTTTCAGATGTTGGGAAGGCGTCTTGGTCAGGTATGACCCGGCATAGCTCCGGATTTCGTGGACCGTGTCGAATACCAGTTTAAGTTGCGGGGCAGGGGGCAGCGACAGCACGCCCAATGCCAAGCCCAGCACGAAGACCAAAAACCATGGGGCGCCGCGCCAGACAATTGCCCTGCCTGCTGTCACGAGTCGTTTCATGTTCATGCTCCCCTAACGTCGCGCCTTCGCCCGGTGCTCGCATTGCGGTTTTGCCGGTATTGCAAACAAAAGGCCACAAAATCCGTACCGGAATACCCACTTGAGTTTCAAGCCGTCGCATGCCGGCGATCAATAGTGGATTTTCCACCAAATTGAACACGCGAAACGGCCGTCAGACCGGTTGCGGGTGAATTGTTGAAGCAAAGATGCGTGCGTAGGCCGCTTTACCTTGGCCCGGCCGCCGTTCGGTCAGATCAGGGGCCGACGACCGTGCATTCGGTCTGGCGGGCTTGCAGGCGTCTGCAGGCAAGCTCGGCGGTTTCTTGGGTCATGCCAACGAAATTCGCATCAAACCCACCACGCTTTCCGACGACCTTGCGCAGCGCCTCATCAAGCGTGTTCATCTCGATAAGGGCTGTTTGCAGCAACTGACGTTCGGCATTGTAGCGCGACCCGAAATGCCCCACATTGATCGCCCACTGGCGCCCGCCCGAGGTCGAGACGCGGGTCACAACCTCCAGTGCGTCTTGCGAGATGTCATCGACATCGTCCGCGCGGGCTTCAAGCACAATCTGCGACGGGGCCTGACCCGGCGCATTGTCCTTTGATCCTTCAAGCGCGTCTGCGACGTCTACAGGCGGTTCGGGCTGAACTGCGACCGGTTCGGGCATTGCCGCAGCAAGCTCAGTTTCAACAGGAACCTCAACAACCGCAAGCCGTTGCGGGGACCGAAGCGGTTTGAGAGACGACGTCGGAGCGTTGGCCGTTGCCGTGGTGAACGGGTCTGGGGTTTCTTCAGCCGCGTCGGCTATTGTCGGAGTGGTCGCCACCAATTCGCCGTCCGGTGCGGCAGTCATAGCAGCAAGGGTTTCGGGTTGCGGTGCGGTCGTTTGTTCAAACGCAACCACTTCGGCCGGTGCTGTGGTGTCGCTCCCCTCGGGGGCGGATGGTTCCGCCCCAGCGACGGCTATGGCAGCCTCTGGGGCTACGGCAACAGCGTCATCCGCGTGCAGGTCCATTGCTGCATCGGCCAATACCGCAGTGTCGGCAACAGGCGCGGGATCGGCCTGTGCTTCGGCCAGAACAGCGTCGATTGATTTCTGCATCTCAGCCAACAAGTCATCCGATGGCGCATCGATTGCCAATACGGGCCGCGGCCTTGGGCGCGGGCTTTGCAAAACTGCCACATTCACGCGCAGCGTTTTACCGATGGATACTTTGCCACTGCCACCGGTCTTCCCGTCCATGGTGTCTTCCGTCTCATCAGCAACGGCGGCGTAAAGCGGACGCGCTGGTTTTTGTACGGTCGCCCGGTTCGGGGCCTTGCCAAATCCCATATCCAGCAGTTCGGCAACACGGGCATTGCGCCCGGCGGTGGATTTTCCACCAAAGACCGTTGCAATAATGCGTTTGTTGCCCCGCTGGGCAGAGGCGACCAGATTGAATCCCGCAGCCGAGGTGTAGCCGGTTTTTATCCCGTCAGCGCCCCGATAAGCCGCCAGAAACCGCCTGTTAGTGGAGGCGACTTTGGCCATGCCAGCATCCGCCGATGTACGCGAAAAGAGGTTATAATACTGGGGATAGTCGTAGAAGAGATGTCGGCCAAGCATCGTCATGTCATATGCGGTCGACAGATGCCCCTTGGCGGTCAATCCATTGGCATTGGCGAAGGTGGTTTTTTTCATGCCCAGAGCTTTGGCCGTGCGTGTCATGCGACGCGCAAAAGCCGCTTCCGATCCCTCGATTGCCTCGCCAATCGCCGTTGCTGCGTCATTGGCCGATTTGATCGCCGCGGCACGGATCAGATAGCGCAGTGCAATTGTCTGACCTGCCTTGAGCCCCAGCTTTGACGCTGGTTCAGAGGCTGCATGTTTGGATATCGTGACCTTGCTGTCGAGCGAGATCTCGCCCCGCTCAATCGCCTCAAATGCGATGTATAGGGTCATCATTTTTGTCAACGATGCCGGGTGAAGCTTTGTATAGGCGTTTTCTTCGTGCAGCACCTGACCGGTGCGCGCGTCGATCACATATGCTGCATAGGGTGCGGCCATTGCCAAAACGGGTGCAAAAATGCACACTAAAGCCAACGTCATAAAAATGCCGGTGCGACGAACACACTGCCCCGGACAAGCCAAAACCTGTCTCACGTTCATTATTTCCTGCCTCGTGCCCCGATCTTACGCCGGCGCTTTTGATGATTGCTAGGATGATAGCATAGGCAACCCAATGCGAAAACACCTTATTTTCCAAGGGTTGCGCGCTGTGTCTATGCGGTTGCAGGGTCGGCTGGCGAGAGGCGACCCCAAATATGGTGCGCTTAGATGCCTGCCCTACCAGATAAGCCGCCCGCGCCAGCCGTCTTGGCCAGAACTCGGGCCAGACCACCCAGATCGTTTAGTTGGAAAAACCGCGCATGGTCTTGCGGCACGACCGCATGTTCCAGCGCCCAGGTCAGCGAATGGGGGACATATACGCCCCATCCCCCCAGCTCCAGCACCGGCAGCACATCGGATTTCAGTGAATTCCCCACCATCATTGCGCCCGTGGGGGCCGTCCCGTGCCGGGCAAAGATCTGTGCATAAACGGGCGCGGTTTTGTCTGATACAATCTCGACACCGTCAAACAGATCACCAAGCCCGGACTGCGCCAGCTTGCGTTCCTGATCCAGAAGATCGCCCTTGGTGATCAACAAAATCTTGTAGTCATGCGCAAGCGTTTCAACCGCGCTGCGGGCGTGGGGCAGAAGCTCAATCGGATGGGCCAGCATCTCATGGCCGGCGTCGATCAATTCACGGATGACAGATGCAGGCACGGTGTTGCCCGTCACATCAAGCGCTGTTTCAATCATGGAAAGTACAAAGCCTTTGATGCCGAAGCCGTAGCTGCCAAGGTTACGCATTTCCGCGGCCAGCAGGCGGTGTTCAAGGTGCTCGGCGGGTATATATTCGGCCAGAAGGGCCGCAAACCGTGCCTGTGTCAGTTGAAAAAACCGCTCATTATGCCAGAGCGTATCGTCGGCATCGAATGCAACCGTGGTTAAATCAGGCATCAAACCCCCCGATAATACAGTCTTTTTACCGCTTCAGCCCAATCAGCAGCATCGCAACCCTTTTCTCATTCCTCAAGCAGTCTATATTAGCACACCAGATCCCCGCTACCGATTCCGGTCGCGGAGCTTGAGGAGTGTCGTCGTTTGTCCCTGACCCCAATCATGATGGCGGACCGGAAAACCGGTGATGACCCTGATGAGGCGGTCATTACCAAAACCCGTCCCAAGACCCAGCGCCCGCCGCTTTACAAAGTTATGATCCTGAATGACGACTACACGCCTATGGAATTCGTCGTCCATGTTCTGGAACGGTTTTTCGGGTTGAACCACTCTCAGGCGTTTGAAATTATGCTGGTCGTTCACAAAAAAGGGCTGGCTATAGTCGGTGTCTTTTCATGTGAAGTGGCCGAGACAAAAGTGGCGCAGGTGATGGATTTCGCCCGCCGACACCAACATCCGTTGCAATGCACGATGGAAAAGGAATAGGGGCCGCGCGCCCTGCTATCCATGATGAACCCCAGACTTGATCTTGCGCTATCGGGTGGTGATGCCTTGCCCGCCTCTGGCGATGTGCTGGTTATAGGCCCGCATTCCCCCGCAGATCTGGCTGATCTGCCCAAAGATCGGTTGCTGGTGGTTCAGGGCTTCTTTCCCGATCACGAAGTTTTTTTGGGGCAGGGGTTTCGGATTGTCCCCGCATTGGCTGAGGCAGGAGACGGGTTTTCCGCCGCAATCGTCTTCATGCCCCGATCGCGCAGCGAAGCACGCGCACGCGTGGCTGAAGCTGCCGCACGGGTGCGCCCCGGCGGGCCGGTCTGGATCGACGGGCAAAAGACCGAAGGCATTGACACTATGGTGCGTGATCTGCGCACCCGTGCGCCAATCTCGGCACCGATCGCCAAGGCGCATGGCAAGATTTTCAGCTTTCCAGCAGGCGCCGGGTTCGATGACTGGCTGGCAACTCAGCTGCACCCTGTGCCCGGCTTCATCACGGTTCCGGGGGTTTTTTCGGCCGACAAACCGGATCGCGGTTCAGATCTTTTGGCCGCAGCACTGCCTGCAGGGCTGAAAGGCTCGGTCGTCGATCTTGGTGCAGGCTGGGGATATCTGGCCGCGGCCATTCTTTCAAGGGAGGGTGTCACCCATCTGGATCTGGTCGAGGCGGACTATGCGGCGCTTGCCTGCGCGCGCCAGAATATAACCGACCCCCGTGCCGCCTTTCATTGGGGCGACGCCACCAAATTTCGCCCTGAATCCCGGCCCCAGACAGTGGTAATGAACCCACCCTTTCATACTGGTCGTGCTGCCGATCCGTCACTGGGGGCCGCGTTTATTGCGGCGGCGGCTGGCATTCTGTCGCTGTCGGGCACACTATTTATGGTGGCCAACCGGCATTTGCCATACGAGGCGGCCCTTGCATCCCGGTTCCGCGAAGTCGAAGAGTTAAAGGGTGACGGTGCCTTCAAAATCCTGCGCGCATCCAAGCCGCTGACACGGCCGCAGACGCCGGGTCGCCCGGCGCGCTGAAATCCTCTAGTCTGCTGCGGCAGAATCATCCCTCCAACCCATTTAGTGAGGCTATCCATGTCTTTGTCCATTGCCGGAAAAACTGCCATTGTCACCGGGGCTGCACGGGGTATCGGATTGGCCGTTGGCCGTCATTTTGTGGATCGTGGCGCACGGGTGATGTTTGCTGACTGCGACGAAGCGATGCTGGCGGATGAGCTGGGTGCTGACGCTGCTGAAGAAGGTGAAATTCGATGTTTTGGCGGTGACCTCAGCCAAAAGCTGACGCTTGCCAATCTGCTATCGGCGACGGTTGATGCCTTTGATCGCATCGACATTGTCATCAATGCCAGCCGTGGGATCGCTCTGTCGGACCCGCTGAACCCTGACGACCCCGCATTGGAGGCGATGCTGAACCAGAATCTGCTGACCTCTGTCAAACTGTCGCAAATGGCTGCAAAACGTATGATTGCCCAATCCGCGAAGGACACGCAAAGCGACGGGTCGGTTGGGTCCATCGTCAACATCTCGACCCTTGCCGCACAAAGGGCGCAGCCCCAGCTTCTGGCCTATTCCATTGCGGGGGCGGCACTGGATCAGGCGACCCGCTCATTGGCCGTAGCCCTTGCGCCGGAACGCATACGAGTGAACGCCATTGCCATAGCCAGCGTCATGAGCGGTAGCCTGCAGGCCAGTTTGAAGGACAATCCCGATTGGCGCGACCCCATTGCCGAGGGCACGCCCCTTGGGCGGATCGCTGCGGCCGGTGAGCTTGTGGATGCCGTGCAGTTTCTGGCCTCTGACGGGGCCGGGTTTGTGACGGGACAGATCCTGACCATTGATGGCGGGCGCGGCTTGATGGATGCGGTCCAGGTGCCGGCCTACTAAAGCATTTCGACTTAGCCGGCAAACACCGGCGTTATCCTTCGGGGAACGCTTCCCGACAGGCATTGACCTGCACCATCGACGGGCCAACAAGTGCTGCGCGGCGCTTTTTCAACGCCTTAAGCTTGCGATCCTCTGCAAGCGGATCAATGGCAGCAGGTTTCTTGACGGTTTCAAGTTCAGGCTCAAAACATCGTGGGACGGGCACGCCCGGCACCCGTTTGTAGTCGTCGCAGCGCCGCCAACGATAGCGCAGCACTTCTTCGGATGTATACCCATAGCCGCGCGCCAATGTGGCTTCTGTCTCAGCAATCAATTTATCGAGAATGCGCACCTCATGGGTGGCGTTGCGCAGGCATTGATTCAGCGTAGGTGCGCATGCGCCAAGCACACCCAAAAGCGGCAAGAACAAGATTGATGCGCGCATTGAACGTTACTCCTTGGTCAGCGTGTGCAGGCGGCCTGACGCTCGGCGATTGTGGTCAACAGGGCGGTACGTCGGGCGAGAAGGGCGTCAAGTTTGCGCGTCTCGGCCACTGTGTCCAGGGCCACAGCTTCGCGGCGGCGTCCCGGATCGGTGCAGAAACTGACACCCACATTGGAACGCGCACCGCCAAGACAAAGGTTGATCCGCGCATCGGTGTCCTGTGTCTCGTAGCGGTATCCCCGCGCCATATCGGCACGGGTTTCATCAATCAGCTGATCAATGGTTCTGAGTTCCCGGATTTCGCGCCCAGCACACTGCGTTCCAACGTCGGTGCACCCCACCAAAAGTAAAACGGCAAAGGCTGCAAGGCGGGGGGTGTATGAGGTGGGGTAAACCATTGGCGACTCGCGATTGATGAACTGAACTGGTCCCATGTTAGGGCAAATGCGGGCATGTGGCAAAATGCGGAACACCTGATGTGACGTCTATATGGCAGTCCGCAACCGGACCTGATAATCAAACCAACGTGAACACGAGACGGGGCAGGCTGCATGAGTACTGATTTTGAAGCGTACAAGACACGCGCATCGTCGTGGTTTCGTTCATTGCGTGATGACATTGTTGGCGCATTTGAAGCGCTGGAAGACCGGCATCAAGGCGCAGAGTCGGCTGATCGTCCTGCTGGTCGTTTTGACGTCAGCAAGACAAGCCGCAAAGGCGACGATGGTGTCGATGCCGGTGGCGGCGCAATGAGTGTGATGCGCGGCGGCAGGGTGTTTGAAAAGGTTGGGGTCAATGTCTCAACTGTCTACGGCACGCTGGGCGCGCGGGCGCAATCTGCCATGGCTGCGCGCGGCGTGCCTAATATGGACAAGGATCCCCGGTTTTGGGCCAGCGGCATCAGCCTTGTTGCGCATATGCAAAACCCCCATGTGCCAGCCGTTCATATGAACACCCGCATGTTCTGGACGCCAAGTGCGTGGTGGTTTGGCGGCGGCTCTGACCTGAACCCGTGCATCGAGTATGCTGACGATACCAGCGATTTTCATGCGGTATTGGCGTCTGCCTGCGATGCGCATGACGCGGGCTATTATCCGCGCTTCCGGTCGTGGGCGGATGAATATTTCTTCGTGCCCCATCGGGGCCGGGCGCGGGGCGTAGGTGGAATTTTTTATGATGACCTGAACACCGGAGACTGGGCGGCTGATTTTGCCTTCACGCAATCCGTGGGGCGCGCGTTTTTACCGGCTTTTGTACCATTGGTCGATCGGCGCCGGGGCCAAAGCTGGACAGATGCGGATAAGGACACTCAGCTGATACACCGAGGTCTTTATGCTGAATACAATCTTGTCTACGACCGAGGCACCAAATTTGGCCTGGAAACCGGTCATGACGCCAATGCGGTGCTGATGAGTTTGCCGCCGCTGGCCAAGTGGATTTAGCAGGATGATAACTGCTGCGTTTGCCGAGGCGCTGGCCGCGTTCGCAGTTACCTCATTTGCCATCGAGTTGACGCCGGGACCGAATATGGCGTGGCTTGCGATTGTGTCGATCTCGGAAGGGCGGCGATCGGGCTATGCAGCGGTCGCCGGAGTGGCGCTGGGGCTTTCGGTGATCGGAATTGCTGCTGCGCTGGGGTTGGCCGCGCTGATCGCGGCATCACCGGTTTTGTTTCAAACTTTGCGCTGGGGTGGGGTGGCATATCTTTTGTGGTTGGCTTGGGATGGGTGGAAAGACGCGGACGCGGTTGAGGATCAAAGGCCGTACGGGCTGAACCTTCGGCTCTATTTCCAACGTGGCCTGATCACCAACCTTCTGAACCCAAAGGCCGCACTTTTTTATGTTGCGGTTCTTCCAAGCTTCACGACCCAAACCGGTCCAGTGTTGAACCAAACGCTGGCGCTTTCAGCTGTCTATGTGTCGGTTGCAACGGGGATACATTTTGGGATTGTGTCACTGGCGGCGCAGGCCCGTCGTATCCTTGATAGCCCGACACGCCGCAAAGCTCTGCGCCGGGGCTTGTCGCTGCTGCTCGCCGTGATTGCATTGTGGTTTGCATGGTCCAGCGCCGGTGTTCAGATCTGACATTGCACCGCATTGTCGTCGACCGGCGGACGGGATAAGAGGTGGCGCGCAGACAGTGCGGAGATGGATCATGAAGGCGGCAGACTGCACGACAATGGCAGAGGTCCGGGTTGAGATTGACCGGATTGACGCGGCACTTGTCGTGCTTTTGGCGGAACGTGCCAGCTATATTGATCGGGCGTCCGAGCTGAAGCCCGCCCTTGGTCTGCCCGCCCGCATCAGCGACCGGGTGGAGGATGTGGTCACCAACGTCCGCACCCGTGCAATCGCCGAAGGACTAGACCCCGCGCTGGTCGAGATGCTGTGGAGACGATTGATCGACTGGTCAATTGAGCGCGAAGAAGACGTAATCGGGCGCGAATGAATACCTGATAGCGCGGGCCAGAGATCAGAAAAACAGAGTCAATTCTGCAACATTTCTGATGCTGTGGCGCAACCGCAGCCCATATGCCCCTTTGCGGCGATTCCGAAGCAGTGTTAACCTTTTGGTAACTGTTGGTCAGAAGGCCAGCGTGAATGACCGAAAAAACGGCCCAAAAATATCGAGTGCAGGCATATGAGCAGCGAAGCTGGCTATCGCGGGATCTTTGTTATTTCGCTATCGCAAACTGAGCTGGATGGCGTCTGGGCGCCCTCGCAAAACGATTTGGCCATTGGGTCTGTTTGGCGTTGGCAGGGCGAGGCTGTACGCGTTGATGGAACCTCGGAGCTGTTGCTGCTTGACGGTGGTGCGGCAGCCGAGGCCCTGCGGTTCCGGGCGGCGCGATCTGCGCGCAGGTATCTGGGGTCAGCCAAGCCGGTCCGCGCATCCGCTTATTTCCCACCGGACACCAGACCTTTGGGACGCGGGTTCCGGGTCACAGACGGTCTGAAAAGCTACGAGATTTCAGTGCTTACCGAGAGGGCAGAGGGCGGTCATCTGGTCATTGCCGGGGAATTGCCGCCGCGCCACACGGATCTGTTTGTCACAGATCACACGATGGAAGCGCAATCTGGCACGAACTTGGGCCCGTCGGGTGTAATTTGTTTCACGCCCGGTACGTCGATCTCAACGCCCAACGGCGCACGTTTGGTGGAAGAGATCTGCCCCGGTGACATGGTTTCAACGCGGGATGACGGCGCGCAGGAAGTGTTGTGGGTCGGATCCCGACGCATGACGGGTGCCCGGCTTTACGCGCATCCATATCTCAGGCCCGTGCGGATCCGCGCCGGCGCGATGGGAGAGGACCGCCCAGAGACAGATCTGATTGTCTCGCCGGGCCACCGGATGCTTGTGTCTGGCGCCCGCGCTCAGGC
Organism: Albidovulum sp.; assembly: GCA_049646285.1. Lineage (GTDB taxonomy): Bacteria > Pseudomonadota > Alphaproteobacteria > Rhodobacterales > Rhodobacteraceae > Albidovulum. Next base: position 42,679 of record JBARVN010000154.1, read on the forward strand.
GCTGTTCAATCAATCCGAAGTGTTGGTCGCGGCCCGCGACCTGATTGATGATCAGATGGTGTTGACCGAAACGGGGTTGCGCGACGTGACCTACGTTCACTTGTTGACGTCCCGGCATCAGATCCTTTGGGCTAATGGGCTTGAGGCTGAAAGCTTCCACCCGGCCAATGCGGATCTGGACCTGCTTGATCCTCAGCAAAGGACAGGGCTTGAAGCGCTGCTTCCTGATATTGAAGGCGATCCATTCAGCTACGGTGATTACGCGCGCCGCAACCTGACAACGCCCGAGGCCGCAATCTTGCGTTATGCGGCGGCCTGAATCACGAGCGTGTCGCCGAATGTGCGGTCTTTCCAACAAGAATGGGGGAAGCGGGCATTGACACCACCCGACGGCCCTATATAAGCCGCCCGTCCCGGTACGAAAGTGCCGGGCCATTCATTTGGTGTTGGTGGCTCCCGCAAGGGATAACCTGTCGCCCGGAAACGGGAAAGGACAACGCCCTTCATTGTAAGGAGAACAGCGGTGACCAAACGCACCTCTGCCAAGTATAAACTAGACCGTCGCATGGGCGAAAACATCTGGGGCCGTCCGAAATCCCCGGTTAACCGCCGTGAATACGGCCCGGGCCAGCATGGCCAGCGCCGCAAGAACAAACTATCTGATTTCGGCACACAGCTGCGCGCAAAGCAAAAGCTGAAGGGCCATTATGGCGACCTGACCGAAAAACAATTCCGTCGCATCTATGCCGAAGCTGAGCGTGTTAAAGGCGATACCGGTGAAAACCTGATCGGCCTGCTCGAGCGCCGCCTTGATGCCGTCGTGTACCGCGCCAAGTTCGTGCCCACGATCTTTGCCGCGCGCCAGTTCGTGAACCACGGCCACGTGACCGTAAACGGTCAGCGCGTGAACATCGCGTCTTACCGGGTCAAAGAAGGTGACGTTGTCGCCGTTCGTGAAAAATCCCGTCAGATGGGCTTGGTGCTGGAAGCCGTTGCTTTGGCGGAACGCGATGTGCCTGACTATATCGACGCTGATCATTCCAAACTGACAGCAACTTTTGTGCGCACGCCGGCTTTGGGTGACGTGCCATTTGCAGTGCAGATGGAACCAAACCTCGTGGTCGAATTCTACGCCAAGAACTAATCCGGACACCTGCCCTAGGCTGGGTGCAATGAATTTGGCCGCCGCGTGCATTCGCGGCGGCCTTACTGCTTCTTAAGGTTCGGTGCGGATGAAGGAAAACATCCTGCTACGGAAACGCCATAAAAACGCCATCAAACCTGTATCAGAATGCCAAAAAAGCCGCGAGCTTAGCGGATATGAGCTGAGGTTGAGTGACGTTGTAAAGGCAGGTGACCGTGAAGACTATTCACCAGAGTAAAGAACTTTCGACGGCCGATGCGAGTGCATCCGGCCGCTTTCGTGCCTTTGTGCTGCCAAGTAGCAGACGGCATATGGAGCCGCTGTGTCTACTGGCCTGCCTTTTCTTAGTTGCGGTTACGTTCAGTGCGCTTCTGTTTACGGCCTATGTCCGGGCAGACACGCCGGGATATGATTTTCGCTACTACTGGCTAGCCGGAAAAATCTGGGCCTCAGGCGTTTCGCCATATGGGCCGGGATTTTATGAGGCGGGCCAAAAGCTTATTGCTGAGGGGCATGTGCCAACAATCTGGCCATATCCGCCAAATATGTGGCTGCCGTCGGTTTGGTTCGCGATGTTTGACCTTAAAACGGCGTGGCATATCTTGTTGGGTTTGCAGCTATTGGCAGTGCCAGCTGCAAGTTGGATCGTCGCCTATGCGCTGCCTGCAGATAAATTGCCCGGCTTGGGGCATGGGTCCGTGCGCCTGACACGCTTCGGTGTCTTTCTTCTTCATATGGCGTTTGTGGCCCCTCTTGAGGCCACATTGATGACCGTGCATCCGGGCCAGATATCCATGTTTGTTTATCTGGCAGTTGTGTTGATCTTGTGCGGGCTGGTTCGGCAACGGCAATGGCTGATTGTAGCAGGTCTGGTCGTTGTCTTTCTCAAGCCGCAAATCGGTGCGATTATGGCATTGGCATTTATGATGTCGGGGCGCAACGGATTGCGCGCTGTTCTGAGCGCCGCGTTGATCTCGCTCATGTTGGTCGTGCCAGCGATGATTGTGAAGCCAGATGTGATCTTTGATTGGCTGCATTCGGTGGCCAGCTATGATGGTGCTTCGCAAGCAAACTTGCCCATCGCCATGAGCGGGATTCGGAACCTGATCTGGGTCTTTGCGGAGGTGGACATTGGAACATTCGCGGCAATGGGCGTCACCGGCGCGGCCTCTATCGCGGTGACGGTGTATTTGCGCCGATCAGCGGGTTTCGCAAGTCAGCCGGAGCAGGCCGCATTGTTTGACCTTGTTGTTGCGCAATCGCTGGTGATCATGGCGTTTGCACCGCTGCATCTTTACGATTTCACGTTGCTTGGTGTGGCTTGTTTAGCGGCAGCCGGTGCAACCGGTGTGAGGATGATCACAATCTGCATCGTAACCGCGATGACCATGCATCCAAGTGTGCTGTATCATATAATGGGAGGAGAATTTTTTGGTATTATTTTCCCCGGATCCACCACGGCGACCATTGGTGTGATTATTCTTTTGATCGTTCTTCTGACCCGGGAACCGTTTGGGCGCCATTATCCGTCCACCAGATTGGTAGCCTGAGACGTACAGCCGTCTCTCCTGAACGAACTGCTCGGCAACATCCCGCTGGTCATAGGCTGCGCTGCCCGTTAATAAGCCACGAGTTTCCGGGAGTCGCTGCCGCCATGACCGATCACATCCGCCCGCAGCCGGGCATCATGGATATCGCCCCATATGTAGGGGGTTCCGCACAGGTTGCGGGCCTTACCGACGCGGTAAAGCTGTCGTCCAACGAAAACCCCTTTGGTCCTTCCGAAAAGGCAAAAGAGGCATATTTGCGCGCGGCGCACGCGCTGCACCGTTACCCCAGCGTGGATCACGCAGCGTTGCGCCGCGCCATTGGCGAGATGCATGGGCTGGATCCAGATCAGATCATCTGCGGCGTGGGATCTGACGAAATCATCCATTTTCTGTGTCAGGCCTATTCGGGCCCGGGCGATGAGGTCGTATTTACCGAGCACGGGTTTTTGATGTACCGCATTTCAGCGATGGCTGCGGGTGCGACACCGGTTGAGGTGAAAGAGCGCGAGCGTACGACGGATGTCGATGCGCTGCTTGCAGGGTGTTCTGAGCGTACAAAGCTGGTCTTTATCGCCAACCCGAACAATCCGACCGGCACAATGATTGGTCTGCCCGAGATTGCCAGACTGGCAGATAATCTGCCCAGGCACGCAATCCTCGTGCTTGACGGGGCCTATGCTGAATATGTCGAGGGTTACGACGGCGGCGCCGAGCTTGCCACATCCCGGCCAAATGTTTTCATGACGCGAACCTTTTCCAAGATCTACGGGCTTGGCGGGTTGCGAATTGGCTGGGGGTATGGGCCACGCGCAATCATTGATGTGCTCAACCGGATCCGCGGGCCATTCAATCTCTCGGCTGCACAGCTTGAGACAGCAGAAGCCGCGGTCAGGGACCGCGACTATCTGCAACGGTGCCGCGAAGACAATACCCGGCAGCGTGCATGGCTGGCCGAAGCACTGGCAGAGCGTGGTGTGCCGTCAGACACGTCGACCGCCAATTTTATTCTTGCCCGTTTTGCGGACGAGGCCGAGGCCAATGCCTGCGACGAATTTTTGCAAAAGTCGGGGCTGATCGTGCGCCGGGTCGCGGGGTACGGGCTGCCGCATTGTTTGCGGATTACGGTTGGGGACGAATCTGCCTGTCGCCGGGTTGCGCATGCCATTGGAAAGTTTAAGGGGCAGGTATGACCGCGCCGATCTATGACCGGATTGCCCTGATCGGGCTTGGCCTTATCGCTTCGTCGATGGGGCATGCCGTAAAAAAATGGGGTCTGGCGGGCAGTGTCACAGGCTTTGCCAAAACCGAGGCCACGCGCAAGGCAGCACTGGAACTTGGCTTTTGCGATGAGGTTTTCGCGACGGCTGCCGAGGCCGTAGAGGGGGCCGACCTTGTCGTGCTGGCGATCCCTGTCGGTGTGATGGGCAAGGTGGCCGCCGAAATCGGCCCATATCTAAAACCCGGTGCAACCGTGACGGATGTAGGCTCGGTCAAACAGGCCGTGATTGGCGCTGTGGCCCCGCATATTCCACAAGGTGTTGAATTCATCCCCGGCCATCCTGTGGCCGGGACGGAGCATTCCGGACCGCATTCAGGCTTTGCCACGCTTTTTCAAAACCGCTGGTGCCTTCTTATTCCGGGGGATGCATCCCCCGACGCCGTCGCACGTCTGCGTGCCTTTTGGGAGGGCATGGGCGCGAATGTCGAAGAGATGGAGGCCGAGCATCATGATCTGGTGTTGGCTGTCACCAGTCACACGCCCCATCTGATCGCCTACACGATGGTCGGTGTTGCCGACCATCTGCGCCGCGTAACCGAAAGTGAAGTCATCAAGTATTCGGCCGCTGGGTTTCGCGATTTTACACGCATCGCGGCCTCGGACCCGACCATGTGGCGTGATGTTTTCCTGACCAACAAAGAGGCAACGCTCGATGTGCTCGGGCGCTTCACCGAAGAACTCTTTGCGCTTCAACGTGCGATCCGCATGGGCGACGGTGAAATGCTGCACGACTATTTCACCCGGACCAGAGCAATCCGGCGCGGCATTATCGAAGCCGGGCAAGACACGGCTGCCCCCGATTTCGGGCGGAGCAAACCAGACGAGTCATGAAAGGCGTGACCCTGATAAGGGTCGCGCTGGCGGCAGTCATTTGGGGGGCAGGTTACGAGGCCTTTGCGGCCGACACCCTGACGATCTCTCCGCGTCCGAAACCGCGCCCGGTGGTGGTTGCGCCGGCGGTCAAACCAGCCAGCCAAAGTGCAGTTGCAGTGTCGCTGCGCCCTGTGGCACGCCCCAAAAGATTGACCCAATCGGGCGTGACCAAGGCTGCGCAGGTCAAACCCAAGACAAGCGCTGCTGCCAATGGGTCGGTGTGTGGCGACAAGGCGATCATCGGCAAGCCCATCGCGCCGATAACGGCCCGGCTGACGGGCTGCGGCCTGAAGGACGGGGTCAACGTTATTTCTGTGGCCGGGGTGGCGTTGACGGCACCGGCAACGCTCGATTGTAAAACCGCGAACGCATTGAAAACCTGGGTTGAGACCGGCGTTAAACCAGCTTTTCGGCGCAAAGGGGGCGGTGTTCACGCGGTGCAGGTTGCGGCCAGCTACTCGTGCCGCACGCGCAACAACCGGAAGGGTGCCCGGATCTCAGAACACGGGCGTGGGCGCGCCATTGATATCTCGGCAATTCTGCTGAGCAATGGCACCCTGGTGACCGTGCAGAAGGGCTGGGGATCAATGTCCTATGGCAAGGCGTTGAAGGCGGCTCGTAAATCCGCCTGCGGCCCGTTCAACACCGTGCTGGGCCCCGGGTCGGACCGGTTCCATTCAGACCATTTCCACCTTGATACCGCGCGTGGGCGTGGACCATATTGTCGCTAGCAGAGCAGCGTTTTTCGTGTCTCAAAGCCGTGGCGCCGGACCCAGCGGCACGGGACCAAGACTCATCAGCCCATTGTGAAAGCTCAGAGGCAATGCCAGATCTTCAGGCGTGCCACTTGTCAGCGCCAAAAACGTCAGCGCCCGGCTGATCTTTGGCGCAATGTCAGGCCGGATCAGGCCCAGCCCTACTGCTACGTCAAGCGCGCGCCGCCAGTCGCGAATACGCAATTCGATCTGCCCTTCGGGTTGCCTTGTTGCACTGACGGTAATCGCCCCGGATCCGCTAAGCCCGAGCGGGCCCCAATCCAGATCAAACGCCCGGATATCAGCTGCACGGATTTGCGCGCCAGATTTGGGTGTGAATCGATCCAAAGGCACATCAAGGCTGAGCATTGCATCGAGCCGAATCCGCTGGCCCGCAGCTGGTAAAGCGTCGCCTAGATATGCAAGAAGAGTGCCACTCAGTTCTGGTGCGATCAGCTCCACCCCAAGGTCCTGATCGGTTGCGTTCGCGCCCTTGCGGATCGCCAGCCGGATTTGCTCAGCCCGCAGCCCCCAACCTTTTTGGGAGTTAAGTGCAAAACCGGTGCCAACCGCCTGCGCCCGCTCAATCGGGAGAGAAGGTGCAAGCCCGAAGACCGCCGAGCCGCGCAGGTCTGTGGTCTCAACGGACAATCGTTCCGTGCCAATCTGTAAGCTTTGCGATGGTGGCAGGACTGCGATCACATGATGCGGTCGGTAGGACAGCGCATATATCCCCAGCCGAGGGGCCGACCAGTGAAAGGCCCCATCCGGGCTTTGCCACGAAGGCTCTGTCACTGTCAGATCAAAGCGCGATGGAAAGCCATCAAGGCTGACCGTGTCGTAATCAGCCAACCCTTCGGCTTTCCAGCCTTCCAGCGCCGTTTCGACCCCGGACAGCATGGCGCGCGATCCGACCACCCAATATCCGCCATAGAGGGCCGCCAAACCTGTTATCAGCCAAAGGAGCAGACGCATGAGAGGCCCTTTCTTGTTCCGCGTTGATGCTGTTTATAGGCGGGAGGAGATGGAAACCAGCGGGTGGGCGATGAATTCTATGTGGGTATTTGGTTATGGTTCGCTGATGTGGGAGCCGGGCTTTGACCACAGCGAACGGGCATTGGCATCGCTTTCGGGCTGGCACCGGTCTTTTTGTATGCGCTCCATTCATCACCGCGGTAC
>JBARVN010000155.1:0-3371 GCA_049646285.1 Albidovulum sp.
TGACCCCGAAGGAGAGACCCATGGCCCTTGACCGTCTGCCAAATGCTGAAGGCTTCACCCTGCAACGCCGCAATCCAAACGGCGGCACCAAGCCTATGGCCCATTGGGGCCTGATGAATGAAACCGATCCCTTGACGGATGTGTTGCTGGGATCGCCCGCCTATCTTTTCCACCGCGCCACGTCGAGCCTGTCGCGCAAGCATCTGCGCGAAGCGCCTTGTAACATTCAGGTGGCACAGGCCCAGCATGCGGAACTGGTGTCGGCCTATGAGCATTTCGGCGTGAAGGTGCATATGCTGCCTGCCGAGCCGGAACTGACCATGCAGGTCTACAGCCGCGATTCATGCGTGATGACGCCCTACGGTGTGATGATTACCGCGATGGCCAACTGGTGGCGGCGCGGTGAAAACTATGCCGCGATCCGGGCCTGCGAAGAATTGGGCCTGCCCATCTATGACATGGTGACAGCGGGCACGTTCGAGGGCGGTGATTTCAACGTGATCGAGGAAGGCTGCGTGCTGATCGGTTGCGGCGGCGCACGCACCCAAGAAGAAGGCGCGCGTCAGGTGGCCGGCTGGTTCGAGAAGGAAGGCTGGGAAACGAAGATCGCCTTTATCGACGAATACTATGTGCATATCGATCTGATGGTGGTGCCGATCGCCCCCAAGCTGACGGCGGTTTGCCTGACCTGCACGGATCCGGCGATTGTCGACTGGTTGCGCGCGAAGGGGCATGAAATCATTGACGTGCCCTTTGCCGACACGATGGCGCTTGGCTGCAATTTCATGGCGCTTGGCAATGATAAGGTGATTGCGCCGACCTCTTCCCAGACCCTGATCGGCCAGCTGAAGGCGCGCGGCTTTGAAGTGGCCGCGGTTGAGACTGCCGAGATTTCGAAGACCGGCGGCGGCATTCACTGCATGGCGCAGGCATTGCGCCGCGAAGCCGCCTGATCTGACTTGCGCAGGCGGGCGGTCTCCCCGACCTGCCTGCGCAACTTTCTGCGAATAGGCAAAAGTTCAGGAAATGGTTGCGCTGCTTTGCGCCCATTGCCCCACATTTCCCAGCCAATCCGGGGCCCAAGGGTGCGCCCGCTATTGCCCCTCGCCCCCCGGACCGGCTAGATGCGGCCAAGATTTCAATTGCCGATAGGAAGAGCTTTATGGCCGACGCCCAGGAATTTCACGACCGCATGCTGTCTCTGGGCCTTGCCCGTGTCTCGGAAGCAGCGGCGCATGCCTCTGCCTTGTTGATCGGGCGTGGCGACGAAAAAGCCGCCGATCAGGCCGCGGTGAACGCAATGCGCGACCAGCTGAACCTTTTGGACATAAAAGGCACTGTGGTCATCGGTGAAGGCGAACGCGACGAAGCGCCGATGCTGTTCATCGGTGAAGAAGTTGGGTCGGGCAACGGCCCCGAGGTGGATATTGCCCTTGACCCTTTGGAAGGCACCACGCTGACCGCCAAGGATATGCCCAACGCCCTGACCGTGATCGCCATGGCCCCGCGCGGCACGCTCTTGCACGCACCGGACGTTTACATGGACAAGCTGGCCGTCGGGCCGGGCCTGCCCAAGGATGTCGTCAGCCTTGAGATGAGCCCGACTGAGCGCGTGATGGCGCTGGCCAAGGCCAAAGGCTGCAAGCCCAGCGATCTGATGGTCTGCGTGCTGGAACGACCGCGCCACGAAGATATCGTGGCCGAGATCCGCGCGACGGGGGCCGCGATCCGGCTGATCACCGATGGGGACGTCGCAGGCGTGATCCACTGCGCCGAATCCGAGATCACCGGCATCGACATGTATATGGGATCAGGTGGCGCACCCGAGGGCGTGCTGGCCGCATCGGCCCTGAAATGCATGGGCGGCCAGATCTGGGGGCGGTTATTGTTCCGCAATGATGATGAACGGGGCCGCGCAGCCAAGGCCGGGATCACCGATCTGAACCGCATCTATTCGCGCGATGAAATGGTCACCCGCGATGTGATCTTCGCCGCCACCGGCGTGACGAACGGATCTATCGTGCAAGGTGTGAAGCGTGAGCCGGGCTTTATCCAGACCGAAACCATCCTGATGCGTTCAAAAACCGGCTCCGTGCGCCGGATGATCTACCGCAATCCGGTGAAATGAGGCGGGCGCCATGCGGCCAGCCCTGATCCTGATCGACATACAACAAGGGTTCGATGCCCCCCATTGGGGGGCGCGAAACAACCTGGAGGCCGAGGCGAATGCCGCGCGATTGTTGGCCGCCTGGCGCGGGGCGGCGGCCCCGATCTTTCACATCCGTCACCTCAGCACGACGCCGGGCAGTCCGCTGTCGGGCGCCGGGGCGGCGTTCAAACCGCAAGCCGCCCCCCTGCCCGGCGAGGTGGTGATCCCCAAATCCGTCAACTCCGCCTTTATCGGCACCGATCTTGAGGCGCGGTTGCGCGGCGCTGGCATCGTCGATTTGGTGATCTGCGGGCTGACCACGCCGCATTGCGTCTCAACAACCTGCCGGATGGCGGCTAACCTTGGGTTTGCAGTGATCCTTGCAGAAGATGCCTGTGCGGCCTTTTCCAGCAATGCCGATATGGGCTGGCGCCCCGGTGCCCCTGCCCCGGATCCGCAGGCGATCCATGATTTCGCTATCGCCCATCTGCACGGTGAATTCGCAACCGCCCGATCCACCGATGCGATTCTGGCGGATGCACCATGAGCGCCTTTCTGGGGGTCGAAGCTTCGGTAACAGGGCGCCGCTGGACCGGCCCCACGCCAGAGGCAGACCGGTTGGCCGAGGCGATGGAGCAAGGCACCGGCCTGCCCGCAGCTCTTGCACGCGTGTTGGTGGCGCGCGGTGTCGCCCCCGAGGATGCCGAGCGGTTTTTGGAGCCGCAGTTGCGTGATCTTCTGCCCGATCCGCGCAGCCTGAAAGATATGGGAAAGGCCGCCGCACGGTTTTTGCGGGCGGTGGCGACAAGCGAAAAAATCGCGGTCTTTGCCGATTACGATGTCGATGGCGGATCTTCGGCGGCGTTGCTGATTGTGTGGCTGCGCGCCATGGGGCGGCCCGCTACCCTGTATATCCCCGACCGGATTGACGAAGGCTACGGGCCGAATGTGGATGCGATGGCGGGTTTGGCACGGGACCATGACCTGATCCTCTGCGTCGATTGCGGCACGCTGAGCCATGAGCCGATTGCCGCAGCGGCCGCGGCGGATGTGATCGTGCTCGATCACCATCTGGGCGGCGAGACGCTGCCCCCGGCGCTGGCCGTCGTCAACCCCAACCGTCAGGACGAAAGCGGCGATCTGGGGCATCTTTGCGCGGCCTCGGTGGTGTTCTTGATGCTGGTCGAGGCGAACCGGCTTTTGCGCGACAAAGGCACAAAAA
>JBARVN010000156.1:0-14385 GCA_049646285.1 Albidovulum sp.
GCGATGCGCGACAGCGGCCAGGTTCTGGAATGGAGCCTGCCGGGCCCGGTGATCGACAAGCACTCAACCGGCGGCATCGGCGATTGCACGTCATTGCTGCTGGCCCCGGCGCTTGCGGCCTGCGGCGCCTATGTTCCGATGATATCGGGCCGTGGGTTAGGTCATACCGGCGGCACGTTGGACAAGCTTGAAGCCATTCCGGGCTTTCGCTGCGACGTGCCGGTCGATGATCTGCATCGGATCGTGTCGGATGTCGGTTGCGCCATCGTCAGTGCATCGGGTGATATCGCGCCGGCGGACCGCAGGCTTTACGCCATCCGTGATGTCACGGGCACGGTGGAATCGATTGATCTGATCACCGCCTCGATCCTGTCCAAGAAGCTGGCGGCGGGGCTTGAGGCGCTGGTCCTCGACGTCAAGGTTGGGTCGGGTGCTTTCATGAAGACCATGGCAGATGCAGAGGCATTGGCCGCGGCCCTTGTGGAAACGGCAAATGGCTTGGGGTGCAAAACGGCGGCGCTGATCACGGATATGAGCCAACCGCTCGCCGCATCGGCAGGCAATGCGCTTGAAGTGCTTGAAGTGATGGAAACGTTGACCGGTGGCGAAGTCAATCAAGCACTGTGGGATCTGACGGTGGCGCTTGGCGGTGCGGCGCTGGCGCTTGGCGGGTTGGCCGAAGACGGCGCTGACGGCGCGGACCAGATAGATGAGGCGCTCAGTTCCGGACGTGCCGCCGAAGTCTTTGGCCGGATGATCGCAGCTCAGGGTGGCCCGGCTGATTTTGTGGAACATTTCCCCGACCGTCTGCCCGCAGCCCCGGTCGTGCGGGATGTGCGGGCAGAGACGGACGGCTATCTCGCGGCGATTGACGGCGAAGCCTTGGGCCAGGCCGTGGTGCATCTGGGCGGCGGGCGGCTGAAGGGTGGGGACCGCATCAACCCGTCCGTGGGTCTGTCGGAACTGATGCCGCTGGGTGAACCGGTCGGGCGCGGCGAGGTGATCGCCCGCGTTCATGCCAGCAGTGAAGTGGATGCCGCGCGCGCGCTGATGGCCGTGACTGCTGCGATTTCAATCAGTGCTGCGCCGGTGGACCTGCCGCCGCTGATACACAAAAGGGTTGGCTGATGGCGCGGGCATTTTTGATCGTTATGGACAGCGTGGGTGCGGGTGGCGCGCCCGATGCGGGATCCTTCTTTAACGGCGCCTTGCCCGATACCGGTGCCAATACCTTGGCCCATATTGCCGAAGCGTGTGCAGCGGGCCGGGCTGAAGACGGGCGCTCAGGCTTGCTTCTCATGCCCAATCTTGATGGACTTGGCTTGGGCGCAGCTGTCCGGCTGGCGTCTGGGGCCGAAATGCCCGGATTTGACGCAGAGCCGCGTGGACTTTGGGGGGCTGCGACCGAAGTGTCAAAAGGCAAGGACACGCCTTCTGGTCATTGGGAGCTGGCGGGCGTGCCGGTGCCATGGGAGTGGCACTACTTCCCTGATACTAACCCGACGTTTCCAGCGGATCTGCTGGCCGAGGTTGCGCGCTTGTGCGGGGCAGGCGGGACGTTGGGCAATTGCCATGCTTCAGGCGTGCCGATCATTGATGAACATTGTGCTGAGCATATCAAGACCGGCTGGCCGATTTGCTACACATCGGCAGACAGTGTCTTTCAGATTGCCTGTCATGAGGAAAGCTTCGGGCTCGACCGTTTGCTGAAGCTTTGCGAAGATATTGCCCCACGCTTGCATGCGATGAAGGTTGGGCGGGTGATCGCTCGGCCCTTTACCGGTACGGCGGGTAATTTCACCCGCACCGGCAACCGGCATGACTATGCGATAGATCCGCCATCGCCCACGCTGTGCGATTGGGTTCAGGCGGCAGGTGGCAAGGTATATGCGATTGGCAAGATCGGTGATATCTTTTCAATGCGCGGCATTGATGACGTGAAAAAAGGCACCGACGCCGTACTTTTCAGTCACCTGCTGGCGGCGGCAGACAATGCTGAACCCGGCTCGCTGACATTCGCGAATTTCGTGGAGTTTGACAGCCTTTATGGCCATCGCCGCGATGTATCAGGCTATGCCCGGGCGCTGGAATGGTTTGATGACGCCGTGGGTGGTTTTCTGGCGCGACTTGGCCCCGGGGATCTGGCGTTTTTCACCGCAGATCACGGCAACGATCCGACCTGGGCAGGCACGGACCACACCCGCGAACGTGTGCCGGTTTTGGCTTGTGGGCGCGGCGCAAAGGCCTTAGGGCAGATCGCCTTTGCAGATGTAAGCGCCAGTGTCGCCGCCCATCTGGGCGTGCCGTCACACGGCCCCGGAAGGAGTTTTCTTTGATGTTGCCCAAGGTCGAATTGCACCTGCACTTGGAAGGTGCAGCCCCGCCCGCCTTTATCCGCGGGTTGGCCAAAGAAAAAAATATGGATATCTCGGGCATCTTCGATGAGCGGGGCAACTACACCTATACGGATTTCTGGGATTTCCTCAAAGTCTATGAGGCCGCAACCGAAACCCTGAAGACCCCGGAGGATTACCATCGGCTGACCCTTGCGGTGCTAGAGGAGTGCGCCGCATCGGGCGTCATCTACGCCGAAACGTTTCTGTCGCCTGATTTTTGCGGCGGGCGCGATTTGGGGGCGTGGCGCGAATATCTGCATGCGATGCGTGAAGCCGCCGATCTGGCAGAAAAGCGTGATGGGATCGTGCTGCGTGGGATTGTGACCCCCATCCGCCATTTCGGACCGGAGAAGGCCCGCGAAACTGCCCGCTGTGCGGCTGAAACAGCTGGTGACTGGATCGTCGGCTTTGGGCTGGCCGGTGACGAAAAAATGGGCAACCCCAAAGACTTCATCTGGTCTTTTGATGCAGCGAAGGAAGCCGGGTTGCACCTGACCGCCCATGCCGGTGAATGGGGCGGGCCCGATAGTGTGCGCGATGCAATGCGGGATCTGGGGGTTGAGCGCATCGGCCACGGCGTGCGCGCCATTGAAGATCTGGCACTGGTCGATGAAATCGCGGAAAAAGGCATTGTGCTTGAGGTTTGCCCCGGCTCAAACGTTGTGCTGGGCGTCTACCCGAACTGGCGCGCCCATCCGATCCACCAGTTGCGCGAACGCGGCGTGAAAGTCACCATATCCACCGATGATCCGCCGTTTTTCCACACCACGATGGAGCGCGAATACCAAATGCTGGCAGAAACGTTTGACTGGGATGAGGGCGTGTTTGCCGACATCGCCCGAACCTCGGCCCATGCCGCGTTCTGTGATGCAAGAACGCGCGATAACATATTGAAAAAACTGGAGAGTGCCCATGCTTGAACATCTGAACCACATCCGCCACCCCTTGGTTCAGCACAAGCTGACCTTGATGCGCGAAAAGGATACATCCACCAATTCGTTCCGGCGTCTCTTGCGTGAGATTAGCCAGCTTCTGGCCTATGAGATCACGCGCAGCATGGAAATGACCACAAAGCACATCGAAACCCCGCTGTGTCCGATGGACGCGCCGGTGATTGATGGCAAGAAGCTGGCGCTTATCTCGATCCTGCGGGCAGGCAATGGGTTGTTGGACGGGGTGCTTGAGCTAATTCCCGCCGCCCGAGTCGGCTTTGTGGGCCTTTATCGGGACGAGGAAACACTGCTGCCTGTTCAGTATTATTACAAGGTTCCGTCCGAGTTGGGCGACCGGTTGGTGATCGCGCTTGACCCGATGCTTGCCACCGGAAACTCATCCGTCGCAGCGATAGATTTGTTAAAAAAATCAGGTGCTAAGAATATCCGCTTCATGTGCCTTTTGGCAGCCCCCGAGGGCATCGCCCGCATGAAAGAGGCGCATCCTGATGTGCCTATTTTTACAGCGGCTGTAGATGAAAAGCTGAACGAGCATGGATATATTGTTCCGGGGCTAGGGGATGCGGGTGACAGGATGTTCGGCACTAAATAAGCCCTTTCCCCTTTACTCATCGGCCTGCGTTTGGCATCCTGCGTTTAATAATAAAAACGGGGCGTATCATGCAGGTATTTCGGGTGGCTTCGGCCGCGCTATTGGTCGCCGTTCTGACCGGTCTTGGTGCGACAGCACAGCCTTTGACGCAAATTGACGGACCAAGAGAGTTGCCGCCAGCAGGGTTTGGCGGCAATCAATATGTCGACAGTGCAGGTTGCGTCTTCGTGCGCGCCGGTTTGGGCGGGCAGGTGAGCTGGGTGCCGCGCGTCACGCGCGACCGCAAACTTGTGTGTGGATATGAGCCGAGCGTCCCGTTGGCCGCCAATTCACCCAAACCCGCCGCGCCGCCGGATGAGCCCAAACCAGCCACCGTTGAAGCTGAAAAAGCACCTGATAAGGACGCTGCGTCCGTTCAGCCCAAAACCGCAGCTTCAACCGGCAAAGCGTCCGGCCCGCGCCCGGTGCGTCTGGTTCGGGTTGGACCAATCGCAGGCAGCTCTTCTTATTGTGGACCCCGCACAACGCAGGCTCAGCGCTATCTGTTGAGCGACGGGCGCCGCGTCACCCAATGCGCGAAAAGCGCCGCATCGGACCCGGTCACATATCTCAATGCCCTTGGCGCCGCAGGTCTGCGTGTTGAACCGGGGCAAGCGTCGAAATCCGAGATCCGCAGGGCGCTGGCGGCCGATGCCGGTGCATATAAAATCGTCTGGTCAAAGGGCAAGCTGAACACCTCGGGCATCACCGCGCTGTCGATGCCCGCCCAGCCTTCGGCACCAGTAGCCACTGGGGCGCGATATGTGCAGGTGGGGGCCTTTGCCGATCCGGCCAATGCGGACCGCAGCATTGCGCGGTTGAAGGCCTTGGGGTTGCCCGTGTCCACCGCGCGCGGACGTAGTGGCAAGGTGCCCATGCGCGCCGTGCTTGCGGGCCCCTTTGACGCATCAGCTGACGTCGCGGCGGCCCTCACGCTTGTGCGCCGCAATGGTTTCCCCACGGCCTTTGCGCGCCGCTGACCATTTGTACCGTCAAGCGCCCACAGGCAACGGCGCGGCGCGTATAAATCCGGCCCCGGGGCCGGATCTCAGCCGCACCAGAGCCGGGCAATCCCTTGCCTGAGCCTGTGCTTTGGCATAAGCGGAAGGGGAATGATTTTTGTGAGATGAGCCCCCCATGCGCCTCAGCCGATACTTCCTGCCCGTCCTGAAAGAAAACCCTGCCGAGGCGCAGATTGTCAGCCACCGGCTGATGCTGCGCGCGGGGATGATCAAACAATCCAGTGCGGGGATCTATTCCTGGCTGCCGCTGGGGTTCAAACTGCTGCGCAAGCTGGAAAATATCGTGCACGAAGAACAACAGCGCGCGGGCCATATCCCGATGCTGATGCCGACGCTGCAATCGGCGGACCTTTGGCGCGAAAGCGGGCGCTATGACGGCTACGGCGAAGAAATGCTGCGGATGCAAGACCGCCATGGCCGCGACATGCTGTTTTCCCCCACTGCCGAGGAAATGTTCACCGACGTCTTTCGCGCCAATGTCAGCAGCTACAAAGACCTGCCCCTGACGCTCTATCAAATTCAATGGAAGTTCCGCGATGAAATCCGCCCGCGTTTTGGTGTGATGCGGGGCCGCGAGTTCCTGATGAAGGACGGGTATAACTTTGATCTGACCAAGGAAGACGCGCTGCACGCCTATAACCGCCATCTGGTCAGCTACCTGCGCACCTATGAGCGTATGGGCCTGCAAGCCATCCCGATGCGCGCAGATTCCGGCCCGATTGGTGGCGATTATACCCACGAATTCCTTGTGCTGGCGGAAACCGGCGAAAGCGAGGTCTTCTATGACAGCCGCATCACCGACATCAAGCTGGGCGAACGTGACATTGATTTTGATGACAAGGCCCAGTGCCAGGGCGTGATGGAAGAATTTACCTCGCTTTATGCCCGCACGGACGAAACCCATGTGGCCGATGACTTTGCCAAAGTGCCCGCAGACAAACAGCGCACCGCGCGCGGCATCGAAGTCGGGCAGATCTTTTACTTTGGCACCACCTATTCCGACCCGCTTGGCGCAACCGTGCAGGGGCCGGACGGCACGAAAACGCCCGTGCATATGGGATCTCACGGTATTGGCGTGTCGCGTCTGCTTGGCGCGATTATCGAAGCCAGCCATGACGACAAGGGCATCATCTGGCCCGAAGGGGTCACGCCGTTTCATTGCGGCATCGTGAACCTCAAGCAAGGTGACAGCGCCACCGACGGGGCCTGCGAACAGATATATGCGGGGCTGAAAGCCAAGGGCCTTGACCCGCTTTATGATGACCGCGACGAACGCGCCGGGGCCAAATTCGCCCGCATGGATCTGATCGGCCTGCCGTGGCGCATCACTGTGGGTCCGCGCGGGCTGGCCAATGGTCTGGTCGAACTGACCTCGCGCCGCACCGGCGAAAGCGAAGAGATCAGCCCCGAGGCCGCCATCGCCCGAATGGCTGCGATCTACGAAGGGATCTGACCCATGGCAGAAATCCTGGCCTTCGGTGACAGCCTGACCTGGGGGTCACGCCCCGATGGTCAGGGCCGCCACGCCCATGCAGACCGCTGGCCAAATGTTCTGGCCGCCGGGTTGGCCGGGCATCACATGATCACCGAAGGCCAGCGTGGGCGCACCACCGCTTTTGACCGGCAAGCGACGTCAAGCGATTGTAATGGCGCGCGGATCTTGCCGGTGCTGTTGCACAGCCACGCGCCGCTGGATCTGGTGCTGGTGATGCTGGGCACCAATGATGTGTGGGAAGATCACCCTTTATGGCGGGTGCGCGACGGGTTGAACCGCATCATCGAAGTGATCCGGCATCATGCGTACCGGCTGCCTTCCCCGCATAGCCCCGATATTTTTCTGATCGCACCACCCGCGATGGTACCATGTGGTGATCCTTCGGTGACGGCATCAAAAATTGCGGCCTCCGAAGGGTTGGCTGAATTGGTTGGTGACGTGGCGAAGGGGCATGGGCTGGCATGGTTTGATGCAGGCGGCGTCGCCACAACTTCGGCTCTTGACGGGGTTCATCTTGATGCTGCGGCCACGCACGCGATAGGGATGGCACTTCGTGCACCCGTTGCCGCGCGTTTGGCTGCACTTGAGCAGTAAGGGAAGGCAAAGATATGGTCATGCGGATGCTCAGCCTTGCAGGCGCGTTGACAGGGGCGGTCGGCCTGTCGCAATTCCCGGAATTTTCGCAGCAATATCTGCAACGTCTGGCCGGCCAGGTCGATGCGCTGGCGCTGGTCACCTCTGATTTCGACGCATCTGCCACCAAGGCCGGATTGACCAGAGACGAAGCCTTGGCGTCGATGCAAGGGACCGAGTTTCTGGGGTTCCGCCGCGCCGATATGGAACTGGCTTTCGCGCGGTTTGCGCGCCTTTCCTCTGATCTGACCTTGTTGCGCGAAACCGGACCGATTGAGCGGATTTTACTGCCCCACCGCTTTGCAGACCAAGCGCTCTTGCAATCCACCTGGGGTGATTTTCAGCCCGCTTTGCCCGTGACCGCAGCAGGCGTGACAGCGGCCGGGGCGGGGTTCTTTGGCGGCTGGGCGGCGGTGCTTGGGTTTTTGTCGCTTCTCTTCGCGCCTTTTCGGCGGCGATCGGAGCGCTAAACAGACAGGCTACAGCGCTTCGGGTAAAAGCCAGCCCTCATATCTTACCACCGGGCCGATCAGCGGCACCGTAATTTCGACATGAAAGTGAAAACGGCCGTCGATCTCGCATTCATGGCTGTCGCCGCCGGGCATCAAGAAACGCGGCAGCGGCAGACCCAGACAGCTCCAGCGGCGGGGGATGATGCCCAGCCGGGTCCCGTCCCATGTGATCGCCAACCCAAAGCTGAAGGGGCCGAACTGCTCGATGACCAAATGCTGGTTGCGCCCACAGCCCAGCGACTGGCGCGACTGCATGATGCGGGCGCCAAAGCGGCGCTGCCATGTCTCGCGGCCCTGCGCATCGGTGGTAAAGGTCACCTCGACCGGCACATCGCGCCCGGCTTTGGGAAAGCCAAATAGCGCGGCGATCAGGCCTGAAAGGGTGGAGCTGCCCCGCGTGATCTCGGCCCGGCCCCGCCAGATGCTGCGCGCGCCGGGGCGGTGCAGTGCCGCCATTCGGGGCGGCAGATCGGCGTATAGCGGGCCAAGGATCTGTTGGTAAAGCGGCCCTTCGGCCCCGTCGCGCCAGCCGGTTCGGATCGCGCGGCGCGCGAAAAGTCCGGTGTAGTCCTCCAGCGTCAGGGCGCCCGTTGCGGGCCGTGCGCCCGGATCTGGCCGTGCGCCACCCAGCCATTTGCGCACCAATCCTTCGATTGCCATCGAAGGGATCAGCGGGCCGTCATCGCCTTCGGCAATCAGATGCCAGGAGCGGGTGACGGGGCGGCCATCTTGCAAGCCCTCGGCCTCAACGAACATGCCGCCACGATGCGCGCCAAACCGCATCGTGTTCAAAACCCGGTGGCAAAGTGGGGCCAAGGGCGACAGCGCGGGCAGGCGCAGATGGTGGCGTGCGCGTGCCAGAAGGTTCAGCATCCGGTGCAGGCTTTCAGGCACAGGCCCTGCGCCGATCCAGATATCGGTGATCTGGGGCATCAGCTGTGGCAACAGCTGCAAATCGGGTACATCGACCAGCGAAAAGCGCAGGTTGTCGAGCGGCGGCTGCCCCGGCACGGCAACCGTATAACGCAGGCTTTCGCCCAGACCGACGCCCGCCGTATCCGCCCCATGGCGTTTCAGCCGGACCGGGCCGCCTGTATAGCCCAGCACCGCGCGCATTACATTCATGCCAACCCCGGCATAGGGCGAAGGTGCGATGCCGCCACTAACCTTGCGCACCGTCATGGTGCGGCCCATCTCGGTCAGCACGGCGGCGGTCAGCACCGGAAAGCTGCTGACACCCGACAGGACAAAGACACCAGCCGCGCGGGCGTCAGCATCAAAACGGTCGATACCAAAAACGAAATCGGACCCATCCGCGAAATCCATATAGTTCACGCCCGCGGCAATGGCGGCCCGCACGGTGGCATAGGGATCTGTGCCGTAAGCCTGAAACGGGCCGGTCGCATCGACGATCAGATCGGGCTGCTCGGATGCCAGTGCCGCTGCCACATCGGCGCGATCAAGCTGCAGGGGGCGAAGGGTGGCCGCGCCATGCCAGCCGCGACAAAAGGCTTCGGCGGCGGCAAGGCTGCGCCCGGCGACCAGGATTTTCAGCCCGTCCACATCGGCAAGAAGCTGCGCCAACCGACCGCCAAAAACGCCGTATCCGCCTAAAATCAGTAGTTTCATGCCTGCTCCTGACAGCGCCGGATCTGCGCAGATCCGTGGCATGCACCAAAACCTGCGCGCCCCTTAGACACAAGCGGGCAATTGGGCGCAGGCCCGGTCCCGGACCTTGACCCGCGCCGCTATTCAGCGCATGTCTCAGCCCACCCAAAAACCAGGAGCAGATCTTGCCCACAGCGCCATTTTCCCGGTTCGAATTCATGATCGCCTGGCGCTATCTGCGTGCAAGGCGGGCCGAAGGCGGCGTGTCGGTGATGACCTTGATCAGCCTGATCGGCATTGCCTTGGGTGTGATGGCGCTGATCGCGACAATGGCCGTGCGCTCGGGGTTTCGCACTGAATTTGTTGGCACAATTCTGGGGGCCAATTCGCATATCGAGGTTGGCAATTATTCCTACGTGAACGACAGCGGTGTCGTCACAACCGCGTTGCCGGATTATGTGGCACTGACGGAAAAGATCGCATCGGCGCCCGGTGTCACCCACGCCAACCCGCGCATCAGCGGCTTTGCGATGGTCAGCTTTGGCGATCGTTCGAACGTCGGCGAAGTCTTTGGGGTGGACCAAGATGTGTTGGCCGCCTTGCCGACATTTGCAGGCGCGCCAGATGCCTTGGGGGATCTGACCCGCTTTGATGAGGGGATTGCGATAGGCTCCGAGATTGCCCGCAATCTTGGTGTCGGCCCCGGCGACAAGGTCAAGCTGATCCAGCCCAACGGTGTCAAAACCGCGTTTGGTGTCTCGCCCCGCGTCAACGTTTATGAGGTTGTCTATATCTTCTCTGCCGGGCGACAGGATATCGACAAGACCCGGATATATATGCCCTTTAGTGAGGCGCAAGCCTATTTCAACCGCGAAGGTGCGGCCGATCAGATCGAGGTATTTCTGGAAGACCCCGAGGCGCTGCAAGTCGCGGTGCCCGCGCTGGCCGCATTGGTTGGCGAAGGCCGCTATGTCTGGACATGGCAGGATCGGGCTGGGGCGTTCCTGAATGCGCTGGCGATCGAGGATGATGTGATGTTTCTGATCCTGGCGATTTTGGTGCTTATTGCATCGATGAACATCACGTCAGGCCTGATCATGCTGGTCAAGAACAAGGGGCGCGATATCGGGATTTTGCGCACCATGGGTCTGACCGAAGGCTCGGTTATGCGGGTGTTTTTTCTGTGCGGTGCGTTCACTGGCGTGATTGGCACGGCAATCGGCGTGGCACTGGGCTGTCTGGTGGCATTGAACATCGACAGCATCATGTCGGCGGTCAATTATGTCAGCGGTGGCGGTGCATGGGATCCGTCTATTCGCGGGATCTACCGGCTGCCCGCAGAGCTGAAGGCATGGGATGTGGGCCGGGCCGTGGCCCTGTCGCTGACCCTGTCGTTCATTGTCACGATTTTTCCGGCGCGGCGCGCGGCCCGGATGAACCCGGTGGAGGCGCTGCGGTATGAATAATCCGGTGCTGGAACTCGCAGGGATCGAAAAGGCCTATCTGAAGGGCAAGCCGGGCGAGGTCCGGGTGTTGAACGGGCTGGATCTGACCGTGGCGCGCGGCGAAGTGGTGGCGCTTGTCGCACCGTCGGGGGCCGGGAAATCCACGCTCTTGCATATTGCGGGCCTGCTTGACACTGCCGATGCCGGAAGTGTCAGCATATCGGGCCAGAAAATGACGGGTCTGTCGGACCGGGCGCGGACCGAGGCGCGGCGCGGTGACGTGGGTTTCGTCTATCAGTTTCATCACCTCTTGCCCGAATTCTCGGCGCTGGAAAATATCATTCTGCCGCAACTTGCGAATGGAACTGCGCGCGCCAAGGCCGAGGCCCGCGCCCGCGCGCTTTTGGACGGTGTGGGCATTGCGCCCCGCGCCGATCACCGGCCTGCCGCCCTGTCGGGCGGCGAGCAGCAGCGGGTGGCTTTTTGTCGGGCACTGGCCAATCAACCCAAACTGCTTTTGGCGGATGAGCCCACCGGCAACCTTGATCCGGCAACCGCCGAGCAGGTGTTTTCCACATTAATGGCCCTTGTGCGCGACACCGGGCTTTCCGCCCTGATCGCCACACATAACCTTGAATTGGCCGGGCGCATGGACAGGGTCCTGCGCTTGGATAATGGCCAGTTGACCTGACCCCTCCTGATAAGAAAGTTGCCCCTCCCGTGCCACGCATTTCCATTGCCGAGATTGAAGCCCACTCAAAAACCGCCCTTATGCGCCACGGTGCTGCCGAATGGGTGGCCGCAGAGGTGGCGCGCGCCATTGGCCGGGCCGAGGCCACCGGCAATGTGATCTGCGGGCTTTATTATCTGGAAAGCTATTGCCAGCAACTGGTGTCGGGCCGGGTGAAGGGCGATGTTGAACCGGTTGTATCCTTGCCGCGCCCCGGTTCGGTCCGGGTGGATGCGGGCTTTGGCTTTGCTCAGACCGCCTTTGCCCGCGCTTTGCCGCAGGCTTTGGCCGCAGCGCGCGACTGTGGCACCGCATCGCTGGCCATCGGGCACGCCCATACCTGCACGTCGTTGGGTTACTTCACCGAACAGATCGCCTTGCAGGGCCTGCTGGCCATCGGCTTTACCAACGCCTCGCCGATTGTGGCAGCACCCGGTGGCAAGACCCGGGTGATCGGCACCAACCCCATCGCCTTTTCGGCACCGGACGGGCAGGGCGGAATTGCGATGCAGTTCGATTTCTCCACCTCTGCTGTCGCATTGGGTAAAATCACGATGGCCAAAGCTGCGGGGCAAAGCATTCCGCCGGGATGGGCGGTCGATGCGGATGGGCAGCCCACAACTGATCCAGAGGCAGCCTTGGCAGGCGCGCTGGTGTCTGCCGGAGGGCACAAAGGCTGGGGCTTTGGCCTGATGGCCGAGTTGTTGGCTGCGGGCATGACCGGTGGTGTCAACTCGCTGGATGTGAAGCCGCTTAAAGCCCCGGAAGGCGCGCCGCATGATCTGGGTCAGTTTTACCTGATCATCGACCCAGCCCTGTCGCCCGATTTTGCCAACCGCTTCGCGCGGCTGGCCGAGGCCATCGCACGGGATGAAGGCGCGCGCCTGCCCGGCGCACGTCTGAAAGGCCAAGACAGCGCCGAGGTGCCCGAAGCCCTTTGGCAACTGGTCAAAGGGCTTTGTGAGCCAACCTGACCCAGATCAAAGACAGGCGGGCCGGTCTCCTGCATCGTTGATCAAAGCTGCAGGAGGATCGTATGAGGGTATCGCGGGCGATAGTCGGTGTCGCATTGGGGGCATTGGCGGGGTGTATGCCAGAACGACAGGTGTCGGGCCGCGCGCTTTACGCGGACTATTGCGCGGGGTGCCATGGGCCATCCGGGCAAGGGGACGGGCTGGATGCCGCCGGCTTGGGCAAGGCGCCCGCTGATCTGACAGGCATATCCCAGCGCAATGGCGGATCGTACCCGATGGTCGCGGTTATGTCGGCCATCGACGGCTATACCCGGCGCGGGGATCTGAGTTCGGCCATGCCCGAACTTGGGGTGGCGTTGCAAGAAGGCCCCTTGGTCATGATTGATACCGGGGACGGCACCGCGACGCCGACACCTGCAAATCTGGTGGCACTGGCCAACTACCTCAAGACCTTGCAGCGGTAGGGCAAAAGTACCGGCGGATGGCCACTCAGTGCCACAGATCGACGATGGACTTCCCCAATCGGAACGGGGCGGCGAAGGCCACCAGACACACGGCAATGACCTGCAGGGCCAGAATGCCGGAATTGTCCTGCAAAAATTGCCATTCATCGCGCAGATGCGTGACCTCTTCGATCAGCTCCTCATAGGCGCGGGCGATCACCTGATACTGGGCGGCAATGCCGGTGACACTGGGGGCTTGTCTGAGCAGATCAACGGCGGCGCGGGTCAGGTCATCCTGAGCCTCAAAAGCCAAAAAGGGGGCGCTGTCAAAACTGGCAACCTCAGCTGCCATCGCATCCGTTTCGGGCCTGCCGCCCGAGAAAAGGTGCAACCCCTGCAACGGCATCGCGCGTTCCGTCACCGCGATAAAAATCGGCAAGGCAGAGTTGGTGGCGGTGGAGGCCGACAGAAACTCAACCTTGTTGCACAGATCGCGGATGGACGCGCGAAAGGCCTGTCCGGGGTGATCAATCTCACAATGCGCCAGCCGAAACCGGGCTGCATCACGGTCAAAGGCGCTGGTCGCGGCATAGGCGATGTCGATCTGACGATCGAGCCGGGAACTGTCGGTTTTATAAACGCCTGCCAGCACCGCAACCAGCGCGCCGATGCCGCCCAGCACGACCCAGTTCAGATCCGCCCATTTCCACGCGTGATGCGAGATATGCAAGCGCATGAGCAGGCCGGTGCCGATGACACCCAGCAAAAAACCCAGTAAAATCAAGGGCAGTTGATGTTCGAGGATGAAGGTCATGGGCCTACCCGCTTGTGGTGCTTCACAAGCGTGGCCGAGGGGGCGCAAGATGGCAAGAGCCGCGTGTTCACATCTGCCTTGCCGGTGGGTGAGCCGCCGCTGTCGCATAGGGCAGACGCGGCCCACCCGCACGGGTTATTTCACCGATTTGCCCGCAATCACGGTGCCGTTCTTGACGGTGCCGGAGTTTGCGGTGGCCAGCACCTTTGGCTTTTCCTTCTTCGGCTTTTTGGCTTCTTTATTGCCGCGGTTTTTCTCTTTGGACATAGCGTATCCCTTTCACTGAGGCACCAACCGGCCCATGCCGGTCGGATCGATGCTCAAGGGGGCAGGGGAGCCTGACATATGCGTCAGGGCGATGATCCCGGTGGGCAGCAGGCGGGCCTGTTCGCCGGGCCTGCGAAGGAGAATCTATGCCGGTGCGGGCCGTGTTACAAGGGGGGCCAAGCGGGGGATGGCATCCGTCGGGCAAGCGTCCCGCAACCGTCCCGCATCCGTCCCGACAGCTGTCGGGACGGGGACGCGCGCTGCGGGGGGCAAGGTGTTATGGCGAGAGACCGAATGCGCAGGCGCTGAAAGGAGAAGGTCAGGTGGATCACTCAACGGATCGATACCGTCGAGTTGGAAGGTGAAAGGCGGGGGCTACCGACAATCTAGGGCATTTGCAAATATGCGTGATGTGGCGGAGAGAAACATGAAGATATGGAGCCTGTGCACGCCATAGTATAC
>JBARVN010000157.1:0-14410 GCA_049646285.1 Albidovulum sp.
CTTCTGGCCGCCGTCACACGCAAAGCCTTCACCAATGACGCCATGTTGGCCCGGCTCGACCGAGAGCTGCTGGCCGAGCGCACCCGCGTGGACCGCCAGCGCGCCGAGGATCGCGAGACCGAAGCCGACCGGCTGGAACGCATCGAGGCCGACATCAGTGCGATGCGCGATCTGATGTTCGAAGCCTTCCAGCGCGGTCGCACTGACTGACCAACGCGCCAATCATTTCAATCCCATCCGCACCCGCCCGCAAGGCGGGTTTTTTCATGCCCGACGCTGGGCGAAAGGAGCCTTCCCATGAATGCCAACACCCGCGATCCCATCCGCCTGATCCAGAGCGGACTGGACAAACTCGGCCACACCCCCGGCACCATTGACGGCCGCTGGGGCGTCCGGACCGCCCGCGCGCTGCGCCAACTGATCGCCGCCAACGGTCGCGCAGCCTCACTCCCACCGCAGGGCCCGTTGCCGTGGATCACCGAGGCTAAATCCGCGCTCGGCCGAAATGAGGCCCGCGACAAGACATGGCTGATGGATTGGCTGAAACGCGATGGCCGCAGCTTGGGCGATCCGTCCAAAACCCCGTGGTGCGGCGATTTCGTCGAAACCTGCATCCGTTTGGGCCTCCCCGACGAGCCGCTGCTCGGTGCGCTGGGCGCCAATCCCTATTGGGCCCGCAACTGGCTGCTGTTCGGGCGTGACACCAAGCCAACCACCGGCGCGGTGCTAATTTTCGAACGCGGCTCTGGAGGTCATGTCGTCTTCGCCATCGGCCAGGACGACACGCATTTCTACGTGCTGGGCGGCAACCAGTCCGACGCCGTCACCATCGCCCGGATCGCAAAAACGCGACTCCTCGGTGCCCGCTGGCCGCTGACCTGGCCCCCGCGCATGCAGCGCCTGCCGACGATGAAGCCGAGCGAATTCCTTACCACCACCAACGAAATCTGAAAAGGAGAACTCCAAATGCTGAGACCTGCAATCCTGGCGCTGATCCGCCAAGTTCTGACCGTCGCTGGCACCGCGCTGGTCGCCAAAGGCTACGTCCAGGCCACCGACATCGAGCCGGTGATCGGCGCGCTGCTGACTATCGGGTCGGTTGTCTGGTCGGTCGCCGACAAGCGGGCGCGATAGGCAATTCAAGCGTCAGAGCGGTCACTCCATACAGTGTGCTTGAGTGACCGCAGTCAGGACTTTGCTGCCGTTCGCCTTTACTGCCTGAATGTCCGGTTTTGATATGGTCATGGCGGACCGTCGGCCGACCCGGCGTCAAGTTTCATGGCGATATCTCATGTGAGCGCAAGAGCGAGAGGCTCTCCGATACCAACGACTTCGCAAACGACCGGTCCAACGGTAAGTGCCCGACAAGAAGCCGGTAGAAGATCGGGGCGTAGATCATGTCGAGGTATACTTCGATATCTGACGGTGCCTTGACTTCTCCTATTTCGACCGCGCTTTCGATCAGCTGCCGACCGGCCTCACGGCCAGACAAAATGACACGGTTGCGAAAGGCTCTCGTCATCTCGCTTTCGGGATCCGCCGCAGCAAGCGCCAACGTGATTTGCCGCCCTCGGGTCGTTCCAAACGCCGTCACGATCGCCATGACTTGGCGTTCCAGCCTTTCGCCCATAGTGCCAGATAGTGCAGTCGCGCCCTCAGGATGCCCGTCCATCAGGGCTGCCATTGCCAGTTCACTTGCGTTGGCCCAATGGCGGTAGATAGTCGGCTTGCCGACACCTGACTGCGCCGAGACAGCGTCAATCGTCAGCCGACCAAAACCATCCCGCATCAATATTTCAACGGCAGTTGTCAGCGCCTTACGTCTGGCGACCAGGCTCGGAGGACGGCCTCGTGGTTTTTTCGTATCTTGACTCATTAATTTACGATCCGTAACGTAAATTAAAATCTAAAGCAATCGGAGAATCGCAAGATGCCACTTTCAATCGTTCCATATCTGGTCGCCAAGGGTGCTGAACAGGCAATCACCTTTTACATCAAGGCATTCGAAGCCACTGAAGAATTCAGGATGACTGATCCCGGTGACGGGCGCATCGGACATGCTGAATTACTCATCGGGGACTCCCGGATCATGCTGAGCGATGAATATCCTGACTTTGGCGCAATCAGCCCAGACACTTTGGGAGGAACGGCTGTCACGCTGCACCTCTCAACAAGGACGATCGATGTCGATGTCACACGGGCGGTTGCCGCAGGCGCATTGCTGTTGCGTGCGCCTGCGGATCAGTCGTTCGGGGAGCGTACGGCAACCTTGCTTGATCCCTTCGGTCACAGATGGATGCTGTCCCAAACGATCGAAACGGTGAGCCCGAAGGAAATGCAGAAACGCTGGAACGATGAGACGTCTGCATGACACCTAAAATCAGGGCTGAGTTGGAAGCGGCAGAACAGGCATTTAATGCGGCGATGATCAGCAATGACCCGGATCAAATTCGGCGATGCATTACCCCCGATTGGGTTTTGGTCACGCCGGAGCGCGGGCCGGTTTCTGCAGCGGCCATCCTTGCAGTAATTGAATCCGGCATTCTCGGTCACGATACAATGACCAAGACGACATACCATATGACGGCCTTGGGCCAAGTGGCGACCGTCACAGGGCGCGGTCAGAACACAGGTTGGTTTCGAGATGCTGCACTGGATGTCGATGAATGGATCACCGATGTCTATCACCGGATTGACGGCCAATGGCGGTGCGTCTTGACTCATCTTGCGCCAGCTACTGGACCACTGACGGATCGAACCGAACCCTAGGGTTGGAAAGCTGCTATCGACTGCGCTGCAGAAATTCTAAAATTGGGCTCACTGCCGCCTTCCGCGCTGCAGAAGGAAACCCCGATTTGCGAATATCTGAATGTTGGCTCTCGCCGTTGAACCAGTCTCACCTCGCGCTTGCAACGAATTCACACTTCCCGCCCCATTTTGTTGAAAAACACCGTTTTTTGGCTCTGATTGATAAAATTTTTCGCCGTACAGGCCGACCAGCTTTAGGTGGCGATGGGTTCGGCCAAATTGGCCTTTCGCCACTCATGTGCCAGCTCATTTCGCCTCACGAACGATCTCATCTGACTTCTTGGTATGATGGAGTTTTGCCGGAAAATCGCGATGCTTGAATTTCGGAGTTTTTCAACACAATCCGCCGTTTATTTCGCGCGCTCCTTCTGCATCCCCGCAATCAACTCCGCCCGACGTTCCCGACTAACGGGCATGTAGGACGTGACTGTCGTCATCATGTTTTCGTGCGCCAGGTTCATCGACCACGCCTTGAGCTTTTCCATGTTACCCACGCAGGCGTCGACCCCATACATGGCCAGTGTCGTGCGAAAACTGTGCGGAGTATATTCGGGCATCTGCACCATTGCAAAAGCGTTGCGAATGATTTTGTTGAGAAGGCCGCCGTTGGAATAGGTGTCGCGCGCGAGGCCCAGAACCCCAAACCCTTTTCCTTTGACATGTCCGTTGTCTTGCTTGGGAAAGAGGCCGTCTTGGGGGCAGAATAGCTTTTCGGTGCGAAGGTAGTCGACCCAAGCCGTAAAGCACTTCAGGTAGGAGGGATCGACCGGAAAGAACGTAGTGTCGATGGTCTTGGAGAACTTGGTCTTCACGTCGCGGCCGTCCTGAAACACGCGGCCATGAAAGAGGTCGATGTGTTTCACGTGCGGAGTTCATCGGTACATACAACAGTAAAGAAACGGACACCAACTCCATTGCGACAGGAATAAAGCCGAACCTCTCTAGACCAT
Organism: Albidovulum sp.; assembly: GCA_049646285.1. Taxonomy (GTDB): domain Bacteria; phylum Pseudomonadota; class Alphaproteobacteria; order Rhodobacterales; family Rhodobacteraceae; genus Albidovulum. The sequence continues at coordinate 3,759 of JBARVN010000157.1, forward strand.
TCCGCGGGTTTAAATTTTTTAATGTGCACCGTGTGAAGTACAAACGGTTCGCAAGGCCGAGCGTGAACAATCCACCTTGTGCGTCGCCCAGAGGCCGTCGGTGAAGGTCAATGCATTGCCAAGCCAGACTGGCAGGCCAAGCTGGTCGTAACGCGTACCCCGCGCGGTATGGAAGACAAGATTGCCGAGACCAAGGGCAAACGCCTTGGCGCCGAGAGTATGCGCCGGAAAAGCGACGGGCGGTCCGGTTGCACAGACACAATCAGCGCCCTCGCGAAGCAAGGTTTCGGCCACATCCGTAAGCCAGTTTGGCGGGCCTTGCCAATCTGGCCGCCAATGATGGTAATGAATGCTGACGACGACCAGATCAGCATTAGCGCGGGCGTTCTGAATGGCGTCCAGAACAGTGCTCAGGTCATAGGAAGACACGGTCCAGACCTCGCGGGGCGTATTCCCCTCCGAAAGCGGCACTCCGTAAAAGGTCGCAGCGCCATCATCCGCGTCGTATCCGATGTCTCGTCGACGGCTACGCCGTTCCGCATCCCCCGATAGCCGCGATATCTCTTGCAGCCGCGCGATGTCGTTCATGGGTAGCCCCAAGGACATCCGGACGCGCAGCGCGTTGACCCCGGGGTGCTGCCCTGCGATAGCCCAATCCGGAGTTGGCCCGGCATCCACCGCCAATAGCGCAACACCATTTCTGATCGCGGGCGTCGCCGCATCAGCGCGTGTTCTACCCGCTCCGGCCACCACAAACCCGGCGGTCGTGGTGGCCTCCACAGTTGAGACGATCCCGGCATGGCCAAAATCCCAAATGTGATTGTTTGCCACAGACAGATGCGTGACGCCAAGATCGCGCAGCATATCAAGGGAGGCGGGGTGGGCTGCATGAACCGTCTTGGACTTCATCGGCCACGCCTCCGGTGGCGGCAGGCAGCCTTCGAAATTGCAAATCACGGCATCAGCACCTTGCGTCAATGCGCGCAGATCGTCGCTCCAGATAACAGGTTCGTGGATCAGGGCCTGACCAAAGACGACGACTTTCATAACTGGCAGACCGTTAAGATCAGCCGCGCGCCTTGCACACCACCGAATTGCAGCATGGCCGTGGCGACCCGGCGCTCTGTGGCGTTGGCGGGGTTTTTCCCGGTTTGTGGGTTCACGTCGTATTTGGGAAAATTCGATCCAGATATATCGACACGAATGCGATGCCCCTTTGCAAAGATATTCGCAATCGGGGGCGCGTTCAGCGTGACCGATATCGACTGACCAACCTGCAGAAGTTCCGGCTCATCAAAGCCGTTGCGATATTTCAGGCGCAAGATGCTGTCTGTCAGGTTCACTGCAAACCCATGCGGAAAATCCGCCGATGCGGGTGCCTGATCAATCAGTTTCAGCGCCAGGTCCATGTCCGCAGCATCTGCTGACAGCGTGAGGACAAGACGCAATGGACCGGCTATTTCGACCGCCTCAGCCAACGGCTCCGTCATGAAGCTCAGCACATCTTCGCGGTCGCAAAGCGGGCCAAAGGGGGATTGCGCGCCAAAAGTGGTTGGCGTGGTGACCTGATCGAAAATGCCGCCGACCATCACCGGCTCACCCGAGGTCAAGGCGCCGCCGAGTGTCGGAACGGGCCGTTCGGGATCGGAAACCAAACGGGCCGCTCCAGGCGCGGCTGGCGTTGAAGACAGCCCGCAATCCTGCGACAAATAGAACTCGATTTCACAGCTGGCTTGAGGTGGCCAAACCGTATCGCTGCGCCAGATGCCGCCATGATTGATCCTGCCTTCGGCAGATTTCGTGCCGCTGCCGGTGCCCATCGCGAACCATTGCACTTTGGGTCGATTTGTCGTCGCTTTGCCCAGCAACCAACGGTCAAACCAGCCGCGCCGCAAAGTTTGGTAGTCGGGCGCGATTTGCCCGTCCAGCACGGCATCAAGACCGAATTCCGCATCCCCCGCAAAGGTGGTGCTGCGTCGGCCGTGCAGCCACGGCCCCATGACAATCTCTGCATATCCACCGACTGCACTCAGCCCCTTGAAATGCTCGAACATGGTCTCGGCATAGGGATCGAACCAGCCGCTGATCAGGAAGACAGGACATTGTGCGAGTGTCTCGTAAAGCGGCGCGAAATAGAGATCCGGTTGTTTCCAGTAAGCGTCAAAATCGCTGCGTTCCCATTGGTCGAAAAGATAGTCCTCATAGGCCGGCACATGGCGCATTGGAGACGTCCCCCGGGACCATTGACCGCCAAGGATCCAGTCTGCGATGTTTTCTCCCTCCAACGCGGCGGCGATAGCCGGATCGGCGGCCTCCTCGCTAAGACGCGCATGCTTGTAGGCCCAGGTGACTTGCTTCATCTCGAATGCGCCACCGCGCCGGATGCCACCCTGATAGCCGTTCCAGAAACCACCGGAATCCAGAAACATCGCCTTCAGGCCCTCCGGGCGCAGCGCCGCGAGCGCGGTCTGGACATGGGCGGAGTAGGATAGCCCAAAGGTGCCGAAATCACCGTTGCACCAGCTTTGGGCACGAGCCCAGTTCAGCGTGTCGAACCCGTCTTCGCCTTCGCCAATATATTTGCAGAAAACGCCTTCCGAACGATACCGCCCCCGGCAATCTTGATTGAGGACGACATAACCGGCCCGCGACAGATCGGCGGCAATCTGCAGATTCCGCCTTGGCACCTGATCGGCCACGGACACCTCGCTCAGCCGCGCGGCGGATTTGTCATACGGGGTTCGGTGTACCAGCGTCGGAAATGGCCCGGGCAGCGGCTGCCCCCCCCGGGCCGGTAGTGTGATGTCTGTCGCCAGACACACACCATCGCGCATCGGGACCATCACATCCCGCAAGATTATCATATCGTCGATGGTCCCGTGCATGTTCGTCACTCGGCAGGTTTAGCACCCATCGCCAGCGTGCGTTCGTCGCGGCGCGGCGTGAATGCGATATTGGCTTTGGAGGCCCAGCTGAGTGCTTGGAAGTATAGCGGCACAACGGCTGTGTCAGCGGCGGCGATAGCGGCCGCATCCTTCAGTGCCTGTTCGCGCTCTCCTTCGTCGAAGATCTGTGCCGCGACGGTAACGGCCGCGTCAAACTCCGGGTTGGAATAGCGGAACCTGTTCAGCGTCCCGTTGCCGCTGCCTTCCTTGTCGTAGGTGTGAATCGCGCTGAGCAAACCGCGCGAGCTTTCGCCGGTTGAGTTGCCGTATGAGAACACGAAGGCACCATAGGCGTTTTTGCCCGCATCTTTGGAATACACCGAATAGGGGAAGGTCTCGACACCGTTCACCTTCAGCCCGCCACGTGCAAGGAACTGCCCCAGCACCTGCGCCAGTTCACCGTCCTGACTGAACCGGTCGTTTGAACTGTGGACGGTGATGCCAAATCCGTCCGGATAACCTGCTTCCGCCAAAAGTTCCTTGGCACGCTCGATATTGGTCTGTGGTACTTTGATGGCATCGTTATAGCCATAAACCCCGATTGGCACGATCTGGCTGGCAGACTCGCCCGCCCCATACAATAGACGATCGATGATGGCCTGACGGTCAATCATCAGCGAAATTGCCTGACGCACGCGGGCGTCCGTGAAGGGGTTGGAGGGCAGTGGGTTGCCGTCGAGATCGGTTAGGAACGGCGCATCATCTTGCTGGTTCAGGGCCAGATAGATCAGCCGGACGGTGGGGGTATCATACACGGTAATGTCCGAATTTTCGCGTAGGCTCGGCAGATCCGCTGGCGGGACCAGATCAATCAGATCAACCGCGCCGGACAACAGCGCCGCGACCCGTGCCGCATCATTTGACAAAAAACGCATGGTGACGTTTTCGTAGGCCGGTGCATCGCCCCAATAGGCATCGTTGCGGGTCAGCTCCAATCGGTCGCCGGGCGCCCACGAGATGAACTTGTAAGGACCGGTGCCGATGGCCGCGGCGCCGGAGTTGAAATCGGCACTTTCCTTGCCCTCAGTTGCGGCCTTGGACACGATATAGACCGTGCCGATGGAATTCAAAAAGACGGGATCGGGTTCTGTCGTGGTAAACCGGATCGTGTGGTCATCGACGATCATCATATCGGCGATACTTGCCACGGAGCCGGCAAATGAAGCCGTCGAATTTGGCACATCGGGCGCGCGGGTCAGCGAGAAGACCACATCCTCTGCCGTGAAGGGGGAGCCGTCATGAAAAGTTACCCCCTGACGCAATTTCACGTCCCATGTCAGAGGATCGACATTGGTCCAACTTTCGGCAAGGCCGGGCCGGGAACGGACATTGGCATCGGTCAGGATCAGACGGTCGAAGATGTGCAGCGCCGTCATCTGGTTCGGACCGGTGCGCGAGAATTGCGGATCGATGGATTGCGGCTCGTTGCCGCGTCCAATCGTCAGATCGGCCGCAAGTGCCGGTACGGTGCCCAAGGCCATGACGGCCGCAAGGCTCAGTGATTTCAGAAATTGCATTTTGGTTCCTCCTAGTCGGTCGTGTTGTTAAGATGGCAGGCCGCGACCCGGCCCGGGGCTATTGCGTCAAGTTTGGGGTCTTCGGCCGAACAGATCGGCATGGCGTGTGGGCAGCGTGTGTGAAACCGGCAGCCCGGTGGTGGGGCCAGTGGCGAGGGAAGCTCACCTTTGAGCGGTATGTAGGCCCGTCGGCCGCGCCCGACGCGGGGGGCCTCTTCAAGCAGGGCCTGGGTGTAGGGATGTGCGGGCCCGGCGAAAATTTCAGCGGTCGGTCCGACCTCGACAATCTTGCCCAGATACATGATCGCAACGCGGTCGGTCAGATGCTCAATGACGCCCAGATCGTGACTGATGAACAGGTATGTCAGCCCGCGGCTTTCCCGCAAATCCATGAAAAGATTTAATACCTGCGCTTGAATGGAAACGTCCAACGCCGCCACGCTTTCATCGCAAACCAGAAATTTCGGCTGCACCGCCAATGCGCGGGCGATCCCGATCCGCTGGCGCTGTCCACCCGAGAACTGATGCGGGAAGCGACGCGCATAGCCCGGATCAAGCCCGACCTCCTGCATCAGGTCACCGACCAGCTTTTCCTTGTCCCGCGCGGCGGCCATGCCATGCACGACCGGGGCCTCGCCGATGATATCGACGATGCGCTTGCGGGGATTCAACGACGACATCGGGTCTTGAAAGATCATCTGAATATCAAGCCGCGCACGCTCTGCGTCCTTGGTGGTCCAGGTGCCCTCTTCCTTGCCATCAAAGCGGAACTGACCCGCAGATTTGGCGTGCACCCCGGCAACGATCCGGCCCAGCGTCGATTTTCCACAGCCGCTTTCGCCGACCAATCCCAGCGCCTCACCATAGGCGACGTCAAGCGATACACCATCGACGGCGCGCACTTCGGGCGGCTTTGGCAGCCCGAGCGAGATCGCGATACGTTCTGCGAAATCGGGCTTGCGCGTAAATATCTTGCTGACATTTTCCAGCGACACATGCGGCACGGTCATAGGGCAGCCTCCGCATTCAGGGGGGCGATGCAGCGGGCCATGTGATCGGGGCCGACGCTGGCAATCGGCGGCGGTGTCTCGCACGCCGGTTCGGCGTAGCGGCAGCGCGGAGAAAACGGGCAACCGGGTGGCAAGTGCAGCACCGAAGGGGCCATGCCGGGGATCTGGTTCAGCCGCTGGCCCGGCGTCGTCCTGCTGGGGATCGAGTTCAACAGCCCCTCGGTATAGGGATGGGCCGGTGCACCGATGACCCTGCCCGAAGGTCCATGCTCGACGATCCGGCCCGCATACATCACAGCGACACTGTCGGCGATGGTCTCGACCACCGCCAGATCATGGCTGACCCAGATCATCGCCGTGCCGGTCTCGGCCACCAGCTGTTGCATTTCGGCGATGATCTGGCCCTGAATGGTGACATCTAGTGCCGTCGTCGGTTCATCGGCAAGGATCAGGGCCGGCGCATGCAGCAGCGAAATCGCAATGGCCACACGCTGACGCATGCCGCCGGAAAACTGATGTGGATAGGCACCGATGCGGTCCTCGGGTGACGGTATTCCGACGCGGCGCAGCACCTCGACAGAACGGCCACGCGCTGCCTTTCTTGACACGTTTTCATGCGCCAGAACGGTTTCCACCATTTGCGTTTCGATTTTCAGCACCGGCGTCAAGGTCATCATCGGGTCCTGAAACACCATGGCGATATCATGCCCTCGCAGCTGGCGCATCCGGGCAGGCGAGGCCCCGACCAACTCCTCACCCTTGAACCTGATTGAGCCTTCCGCAATGCGCCCCGGCGGGTCGATCAATCCGAGAATCGAGAAACTGGCGACGGTCTTGCCCGACCCGCTTTCGCCGACCAATCCGAGAACCTCGCCCTCATTCAGGGTGAAATCCACGCCATCGACAGCTTTGACAACGCCGGATCGGGTGTGGAAATGGGTCTTCAGGCCCCGAACCTCCAGTAGCGCGCTCATCGGGCATTCCTCGGGTTCAGCACTTCGCGCAGCCGGTCGCCGACGATGTTGATCGCGAAGATCAGCACCAACAGCAGCAGGCCCGGAAACACGCTTATCCAATAAAGACCTGCCAGCATCACGTTGAACCCATTGGAAATCAGCAAGCCCAGGGAAGGTTCGGTGATTGGCAGGCCAAGCCCAAGGAAAGACAGTGTCGCCTCGGCAGATATCGCGCTGGCGACTTGCATGGTGCCGATGACGATGACGGGCGGCATGCAATTGGGCCCCAGATGGCCAAAGACGATGCGGGCGTGGCTGAGGCCCAGCGAACGGGCAGCCTCGATGTATTCCTTGTTACGCTCACTCAGTGCCGTGGCCCGCACAGCGCGGGCAAAATAGGCCCATTGTACGATAACCAGCGCCAAGATGACTTTTTCGACCCCCTGTCCCAGAAGCGCCAGCATCATCAGCGCGACAAGGATGGTCGGAAAGCCCAGCATGAAATCCACAATTCGCATGATCAGCGCATCGACAAATCCGCCCATATAGGCCGCAGTCAGGCCTAGCGAGACACCGACGACAATCGCGATAACCCCAGAGGCAACGCCGACGAACAGGCTGGTGCGCAAGCCGTAGAGCATAGCCGAAAACATGTCGCGGCCCTGATTGTCGGTGCCCAGCAGATAGAACGGGCCATCCGGAGAGACTGACAGAGGTGGCAACCGGCTGTCGAAAAAGCTGATCTCCATCAGGTCATAGGGGTTTTGCGGGGCCAGCAACGGCCCGAAGATCGCGGCCAACAACAGCAGTGCGCAGACTACGACGGCGATCAACGCGGTCTTGCTTTCGGCGAATTCGTCCCAGACAGGGCGCCAGCGCGACGGCGCCAGGGCAGGCGTTGCACTGACCTGCCTCGAGGGCGACGGAATTGGGGGCACCTCGCTCATGACCGCCCCCCCAGTCGCACCCTTGGATCAAGCGCGGTATAAAGCAGATCGACCGCCAGATTGATCATGATGAACATGAAGGTGATCACCAGGAGGTACGCGGCCACCACAGGGCGATCGAGCTTGTTGATACTGTCGATAATAAGCTTACCCATGCCCGGCCATGCAAAGATCGATTCCGTGATGACGGCAAAGGCAATGACGGATCCCAATTCCATCCCGATCACGGTTACAATCGGCGCGGCGATGGTCTTGGCGACATGGACCCCGACAATGCGGCGTTCAGTCAGCCCCTTGGCGCGGGCGAATTTGACGAAATCGAGCGGCATGGTTTCGCGCACCTGCGCGCGGGTTAACCGGATCACCAGAGCCAGCTTGAAAAGCGCCAGATTGGTCGCGGGCAGGATCAGATGTTTGACCCCGTCCCAAGTCGCAAAGCTCGTCTCAATGCCAAAAACGGTCCCCATCGTCCCGCGTCCGCTGGAAGGCAGCCAGCCCAGCCCGATGGAGAAGACCAATATCAGCATCAGGCCTTGCCAAAAATTGGGCAGCGAAAACCCAAGAATCGATCCGGTCACAATGCTGCGATCCAAAGTGGTTCCGGGGTTCAGCCCTGCATACAGGCCCAGCGGAAATCCAAGAACTAAAGCAATGAACAGCGCCGAAAGTGCCAATTCCAACGTTGCGGGGAACCGTTGCAGGATCAGCGAAATAGAGGGTTGGTTATAGACGAATGAGGTCCCCAGATCGCCGGTCAACGCATTGCCGAGAAACAGGAAATATTGCGTAGATAGGGAGCGATCCAGCCCAAGCGCTACGATGGCAGCCTGACGCTCGACCTCGGTTGCATCATCGGGCAGCAGGATATCTGCGGGGTTGCCAACGGCATATAGGCCGACGAACACCACCAGTGAGACGGCAAAGAGCACCGCGAATGTCTGCAACAATCGCCGGATCAGAAAAACCGTCATCACCCCCCCGATTTAATTTCGCCTATGGCAAGGGTAGGGTTTGCTTTGTGATTCCGACAATCTTATTGTTGTGGTCCGCCCAGGTATAAGCCAGTGTTATAGAATGAGCGTATCCGTCATCCGCGGCCTTGAGGTCTTTCGCACTCTAATCGAGGAGGGCAGCGCTACGGCTGCAGCGCGCAGGCTTGGTCTGTCGCAACCTGCTGTCAGTCAACAGATTGCGCGGCTGGAGGCTGAGTTGAGCCTGGCGCTTTTTGTGCGCGAAAATGGCAGGCTGCGGCCAACTGAAACTGCCCTTACCCTGTTCGAAGAGGCCAACCATGCCTTTGACGGGTTGGACCGTGTGCTTAATCTGGCGCGCGACATCCGCGGGCTGGAACGCGGGTTATTGCGCATCGCAGCACCGCACTCGATGGCCGCAACCTATTTGCCGCGCGCGTTAAAGACCCTAACCGCGGGACATCCGAATTTGCGCCTTCAAGTGCATCTGGGCACCTATGAGCGGATCGTCGGTCTGGTTTCGGCGCGCGACGTGGATCTGGGCGTTGCCAAGGCACCGATCATGTCACCGGGCGTCGACAGTATCGATATCTGCCAAAGTGGATTGGCCGCCGTCTTGGCCAAATCGCATCCGCTGGCTAACAAGGAGCGTCTGGCTCCGGCCGATCTGTCACAAGAGCCATTGGTGATGCTCGGTAGAGGGCGGCCCTGGCGCGACGAGATCGACGTCGCCTTTCGTCGTGAACGCGTGGCGATGCGTGTGTTGGTGGAAACGCAATCCGTCGATTCTGCCTGCGGATTTGCGGCGCTGGGGTTTGGCATCGCGATCGCTCCGCAATGGTTGACGGGGGCGGTATCTCGTGGCGATCTGACGATCATCCCCGTTGAAATCGCTGTGCAACATCGTTTTTTGGTGGTTTTCCCAAAGCGCTCGCATCGGATCGATTTAGCCAATGATTTTGCAGCCGCCTTCAAAGGAGTTTATCAAAGTTGAGCGGTCGTTTGGTCGTTCTCCCGAGGTCTATGGCCGCCACGTCCACAATGACCTGAAGTTGCCCGGCAGCCTACGCTAAATATTGGAATGACCTGACCAACCTCGGCTTCGTCGCACTTGCGAAAGGAAAAACCGAACCGGAATTCATGGTTATCGTTACAGCCCTAACCTTGAACACAACATCGGAGGCAATTGGCATTGCGAGGGCCTCAGCCGAGGCCGGTATTCCATCGGTTATTTCTTTTACGATTGAGAAAGATCGCAAACTTCGTAGCGGTGAAACGTTGAAACAAGCTATTGAATTGGTAGATGCCGCGACCTCAAACGCACCTGCCTATTACATGATTAATTGCTCGCACCCCGTTGATTTTGGCCCAGCACTTGCTAGCGAGCCTTGGGCGAACCGCATCCGTGGACTTCGGGCAAACGCGTCATCTTTGGATCATGGCACTTTGTGTCAATTGGGCCATCTCGAAGAAGGCAATCCTGATGAATTGGCGAGACAATACGTTGATATCCGGGCGGCTCATCCGAAAATGAATGTCTTTGGCGGGTGTTGCGGTACAGACTATGTGCATGTCGAAAAAATCGGACGAGCTTTGTTGGCCGCAGCGTAAACATCCAAGGAACACATTTGAGACGACATGGGGCGGCCCACTCTGGACTGGCCCATGTTCATTCTTTTCAAATGCAAAGCGGCCTTTCGAACATGCCGCAGCATCCGTCAAAATGGGCTCTCTGCCGCCATTCTCTGCACGGAGCACGAAAGTCCGCTGTTGGGATAAGGGCTAAATTTCGCAAACCCTACGTCGGCGCGTTGCGATCGCCAAGGGCAGCACGCACACCATCTACTGCGTGTGACTGGAAGTTTCGCGGAGCCATACTTCCGGGTGCCCTGTTCACGGCCCATCACCCCGTAGAGGGAGAGGTGGGCCGGGTTTTCCGTGACGGTTTGGAGGTCGGGAGAGTGGCTCACGGCTGGCCCGTCGCGGAGTAAATCCCGATGACCAAGTTACAGAAAATCAACCTTACGAAAGCGCGGACTTGATGATGATCAAATTGCTGAGACTTTTGGCATAAGCAGCCAGCTTGCAAAATGGAGGCTCCGGATGACGGGTATAGATCGGCAATTCCGGCGCCGGTAAAAAACGGTACCGAGAGGCGTGCCGCACTAAGTTTATGGGAAGCTACGGGTTACGATCATTCATAAATGATCTGCACGTCCTGCACACTCGGATCGATGATCCGCAGCGCCTTTAACAGCCGCTCTTTCAGATGGGTCTCGACATAGCGGGCGTGAAAGCGCGAGGGC
>JBARVN010000158.1:0-4166 GCA_049646285.1 Albidovulum sp.
CCCTTTGAAACGGTAACGGCCAAGGAAGGTGCATGCGATTCACCTGTCACCGCCGCCCCTGAATGAAAGGACCACCCCATGTCCAACGAACTGAACATCCTCGCGCTTTACGGCCTCTTTACCGCGCTGATCCTGCTTCTCAAGGTCACCGGCTCGATGGGCCAGCTTGGCATGGGCTACCTCATCTCCTCACGCGATGAACACCGCAGCCTGACCGGCATCACCGGCCGCCTTGACCGCGCGCTGACCAACTCCATCACCGCCATGGCGCTTTTCGCGCCCGCGATCCTGATTCTGGCGCTCAAGGGCGGGTTCAGCCACGCCACCCTAACCGCGGCGCAGGTCTTTTTGGTCGCGCGTGTGGTCTATGTACCCGCCTACGGCTTTGGCCTGACCGGTATTCGCACCGCACTCTGGATCGCGGGCTTTGCCGCCACAGTGGCCCTCTACCTCGGGGCGCTGATGACCTCATGATCCTTTCCCTTTCTTCTGTTCTTAAATACCTAAGGAACGGTACGGCCTGTCCCGACAGCTGTCGGGACGGATGCGGTACAGATACCAGACGCCTGCGGGACGCAGGCCAGACGCCTATTTTTGAAGGAGTATCCCATGGCTGAGTTCGACGTGATCATCATCGGTGCAGGCCCCGGCGGCTACGTCTCGGCCATCCGTTGTGCGCAGTTGGGTCTGAAGACCGCCGTGGTCGAGGGGCGCGAAACGCTGGGTGGCACTTGCCTGAACGTCGGCTGTATCCCTTCCAAAGCGCTGCTTCACGCCAGCCATATGCTGCATGAGGCCGAGCATAATTTTGCCAAGATGGGGCTGAAGGGCAAAAGCCCCTCGGTCGATTGGCCGACGATGCTGGGCTATAAGGATGAGGTGATTGGCCAAAACACCAAGGGCATAGAATTTTTGTTCAAAAAGAACAAGATAACCTGGCTGAAGGGCTGGGGCAGCGTGCCGGAACCGGGCAAGGTGAAGGTTGGCGATGAGGTGCACGGCGCCAAAAATATCGTCATCGCCACCGGTTCTGAGCCCTCGTCGCTGCCCGGTGTGACGGTCGATGAAAAGACCGTTGTCACCTCGACCGGCGCGCTTGCCTTGCCGAAAATCCCAAAATCAATGGTGGTGATTGGTGCGGGCGTGATCGGACTTGAAATGGGTTCGGTCTATGCGCGTCTGGGGACGCAGGTGACGGTGGTCGAATATCTCGACGCGATCACTCCGGGCATGGATGCTGACGTGGCCAAGACCTTTCAAAGAATCCTTAAAAGACAAGGGTTTACCTTTGTTATGGGCGCTGCAGTCCAGGGTGCGACGGTCAAGAATGGCAAGGCGACAGTCACCTATAAACTGCGCAAGGATGACAGCGAAGCCACGCTGGATGCCGACTGCGTTCTGGTCGCTACAGGCCGCAAACCCTATACCGATGGCCTCGGTCTGGCAGAGCTGGGTGTAGAGATTGAGCCGCGCGGCCAGATCAAAACCGACGGGCATTTTGCCACGAATATCAAAGGTATATATGCTATCGGGGATGCCATCGTGGGGCCGATGCTGGCCCATAAGGCCGAAGACGAAGGCATGGCACTGGCCGAGATTTTGGCCGGGAAAGCCGGTCATGTGAACTACGACGTCATCCCCGGTGTGATCTATACCACGCCCGAAGTGGCCTCGGTCGGTGCCACCGAAGAACAGCTGAAAGACGCAGGCCGCGCTTATAAAGTCGGTAAATTCGCCTTTATGGGCAACGGTCGCGCCAAGGCGGTGTTTCAGGGTGACGGCTTCGTAAAGATCCTGGCCGACAAGGAAACCGACCGCATTCTTGGCGCTCATATCATCGGCCCAAGTGCGGGTGAGCTTATCCATGAGATTTGCGTGGGCATGGAATTTGGTGCCTCAGCCGAAGACATTGCGCTGACTTGCCACGCCCACCCGACCTATTCAGAAGCCGTGCGCGAAGCAGCATTGGCCTGCGGCGATGGAGCGATCCACGCGTAAAACGGGTCAGGTTCCCGACCTATCCTGCGATGTGGCGCAGCCCTTGTGTCACATCCGTGCGCACCGCAAGCCTGAGCGCAGGCTCATCCCCTGCCTTCAGTGCCGCGATGATCATGCGGTGATGTTGCGGCCGGTCGGATCTGTGCAGGCGGGCGTATAGCGCGCGCATTGTCGGACCCAGTTGCAGCCAGACGGTTTCAGCGATTGCCAGCATCGCCGGGGCCTGCGCGCGCAGATAAAGGGTGCGGTGAAACTCCAGATTTGTACGAATGTAGGCCACGGCATCGTGCTTTACCGCCGCCTCGGCATTGGCCATGTTGATCGTCTGCAATCGTTCAATCAGTGCAATATGGGCGCGCGGCAGGGCGCGGCTTGCCAGCTCGGTTTCGATCAATGCACGCAGGCTTGCCAGCTCTTCCAGCCGTTCATTCGACAGATCCGGCGTCGTGGCACGGCCCGAGGATGAAAGCGTCAGCGCCCCTTCCGCCGACAGCCGCCGCAACGCTTCGCGCGCGGGCGTCATCGATACGCCAAATGTCTTTGCCAGCCCGCGCACGGTCAACGCCTGACCCGGCGCAAGCTCTCCATGCATGATCTGCTGGCGCAGCGACCGGTAAAGCCGGTCATGTGCGGCACTGGCGATATCTGAGGGGCGGTTTTGGATCAGCATGGGCGCAATGTGATCACGCCTGAGCAGGGGCGTCAATTGCAGTCGAACCAAGCCGCGCCTAGCTGCCAAAATCAATGCGGTGCAGCGCTGTGCCGTCACCACGCAGCCAACGCCGGTGCGTTGCGTAATCCGGCATCAACCGCTCCACCACGGCCCAGAACGCCGGTGAATGGTTCATCTCGGCCAGATGCGCCACCTCATGGGCCGCCACATAGGCCAGAACCTCGGGCGGGGCCATGATCAGCCGCCAGGAAAACATCAGCCCGCCATCATGCGTGCAAGATCCCCAGCGAGAGCGGGTGTCACGCAAAGTCAGCCGGGTGAAGGGACGGCCCAGCTGTGCCGCATAGGTGTCGCAGGCGGCTTGCAGGCGTTGCCTGGCGGCCAGCTTGTAAAACGCCTTCACGCGGGGCCCGATCATCTCTGCCGGTGTCTCAGGTACCAAAAGCGCTTCGCCCTGGATCCGGGTGGCGCGTAGCTGCGCGGGCGTGACCAGAAGCGTGCGACCCTCGAAGGGAAGGTATGCTCCAGCCGACACAACTTCTCGCACGCCGGTTTGTTGCAACGTAGCGCGCAACCATCCGGCCTTGGTTGCGGCAAAAGCCAGCGCTTCGGCTTCGCGGGCACCGGCCGGCATCGACAATGTCACCCGGCCATCCAAACGGGACACACGCAGCGAAAATCGCCGCGCGCTGGCCGTACGGCGCAACGTGATTGTGACAGGTGGATCGCCGTCCAAAACACGTTCCGTCATGATGCCCTTCCTTTCTTTGCAATCTATCTGCCCCATCTGCAGGGAAAAGCCCAAATCGACCGACAAAAAATGGGCGAAAGGCTTTGACAGCCCGGCGCACTTGTGGCAGTTGGCTTCGACTCTGAATAGACGTGCACGGAAGGAGTTTTCCATGCCCAAGGACGAATGGGGCGTCAAGCGCCTCTGCCCGCATTGCGCCAGCCGGTTTTACGATCTTCGTAACGATCCGATGACCTGCCCGGAATGCAGCCAAACCTTTACGGCTGAAAGCCTTATCGTCGGCCGCGGTCGATCTATGGTGGCCGAAAAGGCGAAAGTGAAAGAAGAGGAAGTCGAATCCGAAGATCTGATCGAAGACGATGATCTGGACGATGAGACTGCCGATGACGATCTGGACGATGATCTTCTGGAAGATGACAGTGACGACGACGTTTCGCTTGATGAAATCGCCGATGTCGCAACGACTGAAGATGACAGCTGATCAATAACATCCGTACGCGGGTTTGACTTATGCAGGGCGCGACGGTCAGTCGTGCCCTGTTTTCTTTTGTGAAATGGCAATGCCAGATGGTCTTGTTTCCAGACCCAACTTTCTGCTTGCGTGCCCGCCCCGGCTTGCCTATATCGCCCCTCACGCGGATGCATGCGTCCGGACCTCCGGTGGGGCCATAGCTCAGTTGGGAGAGCGCTTGAATGGCATTCAAGAGGTCAGCGGTTCGATCCCGCTTGGCTCCACCAAATAAA
>JBARVN010000159.1:0-2359 GCA_049646285.1 Albidovulum sp.
CCCTTCTCAACGGCGTTGACTACGACCGGCTGAACCAGATGCTTGACGTGTCTGTCGCCGGAATTGGCAGCGATGCCGAAATCATACCACCGGAACTACAGCGGCAAGAGGCCGACCGCCGTGTCCAGAACACTGCTGACCAGCAACGGCGCGACGCCGTGGAAGCAGATTACCGCATGAAGATGGCCGCACTGGATTTTGGTCACCGCATGGGGTCGATTGACGATGAGAATTACGCGCGGGGCAAAGCCGCTTTGGACGAGATGCATACCCGACTTGATCAAATCGCGGCCGTCACCGCCCAAAGTGACGGCATCCAGATCGCAGCACCGGGCACACCCGATACGGCAGCTCCCTCCGGCGCTGGTGGACTTCTGGCCGCGCTTTTCAGCCGTTTTGGCGGCGGCAACACGCCCGAAGACGTAGCTACCACCGCTTCACAAACCGACACGCGCAGCACTGTCCGGGTCAATTCTTTCGGGCAAGGAACCTGTTCCCAGACCGGCCTTGGGAAGCGCTGCAAGATCGGCGAATGAGTTCCGCCTATAGGGTCAGAACCGTCGATCCTGTCGTCATGCGGGCTTCCAGCGCCCGGTGGGCATCTGCGACGTCTTCCAACGCAAACCGTTGACCGATTTCAATTTTCACCGCACCAGACGTGACTTTGGCAAACAGCCGCTTGGCCATTTCCTGACATGTGCCGTGATCGGCAATGTGGGTGAAAATCGTGGGCCGGGTGATTTTCAGCGACCCCTTGGCGGCCAGTGTCGTGATATCAAAAGGCGGCAGTGGCCCCGACGCGGCCCCGAAAGAAATCATCATTCCCAACGGGCGCAAGGAATTGAGTGACCCGTCTAGCGTGTCCTTGCCAACCGCATCCATCACCACATCTACTCCGCGCCCGTCGGTCAGCGTCCGCACCTCGGCCGCGAAATCGCCATTGCGGTAGTTGATTGCATGCACCGCGCCGTGATCCAGCGCCATCTGGCACTTTTCGTCCGATCCGGCAGTGGCGATCAAATTAATCCCCTCAGAGCGCGCCCATTGACAGGCAATCAACCCAACACCGCCCGCGGCGGCATGAAAAAGCACCCAGTCGCCCTTTGAAATCGGCGTTGTGCGGTTGAAAAGATAATCAACCGTCAGCCCTTTCAGCATCATGGCGGCACCTTGCTCAAACGAAATGCTATCGGGCAAGGGGCAGACCTGCGCCGCAGTCATCACCCGCGCATCGCAATAGGCACCAGCCGGTGCCGACGCATAGGCCGCCCTGTCTCCGGGTTTAAGATGGGTCACACCTTCGCCAACACCCTCGATCACGCCAGCAGCTTCCATCCCAAGGGCCGCAGGCAAATTCAGTTTGTATTGGCCGGAACGTTGGTAGACATCGATAAAATTCAGCCCGCACGCCTTGTGGGCAATCCGGACCTCTCCGGGCCCCGGCGCACCGACCGGACGATCTTGTAAAACCAACATTTCTGGCCCGCCGTGGGCTTCGATAACGATCGTACGTGCCATGGCATTGCCCCTGAGCGTTGTTTTGCCCTCTTATCTGTAGGTCCGCCGCTTGGGATGGTCGAGCAAATTGCGAATGGAACCACCATTCATATTGACCGGGGCACGCTTCATGTCGTTTTTCCACCGCGTTAGGTCGGGCTGACTTGCCCGCGTTTTTACCTCTCTGGCAGATAGGGTCCAATTCACAGCTCTGAGGAGTCGCGCCCATGAAAACCCATGTCAAAGCCCTTGTCGTCGGCGGTGGTGCCGTCGGAACCGGGATCGCCTATCATCTGGCCAAGGCAGGCTGGGACACCATGCTTCTGGAGCGGGATGAGCTGACAAGCGGTTCAACCTGGCATGCGGCTGGCCTGCTGCCCTTGTTCAACATGTCCTATGCCACCACGCATATCCACAAATACTCGGTCGATTTTTACAAATCACTTGAGGCCGAGACCGGGCTTAATGCCGGTTTCGCGGTGGTCGGCAACCTGCGGATGGCGCAGACGCAGGAACGCATGGACGAATACATGCTCTATTCCTCGGTCGCAGAAACCTGTGATGTCTACCACGAATTCATGACGCCTGCGCAGATCAAGGAACGCTGGCCCCTGGTGCGGACCGATGACCTCAAAGGCGCGATCTTCCATCCGCAAGACGGCTATATCAACCCCGCCGATGTGACCCAGGCCATGGCCAAGGGCGCGCGTCAGCATGGCTGCACGATTGAACGCAAATGGCAGGTGGATGGCTATCGCTGGACCGGGTCGGAATGGATCGTCTCGGTCACCAAGATGGTTGAGCAGGGCGGCAATCTTGTGGCCTCGGAAGAGACAACCGAAATCCATGCAGAACATGTGGT
>JBARVN010000160.1:0-7513 GCA_049646285.1 Albidovulum sp.
GCGATCAGACCTGCGGCACAACCGGCAAGAAGATGCGGAACATTGTGCCTTTCCCGGGCGCGCTCATCACCTCGATCCGGCCACTGGCCCGCGTGATCAGATCTCGGCTGATCGACAGGCCAAGACCCGTTCCAGCGCTGCGCTTGGTGGTGAAAAACGGATCAAACACACGCGCCTGCACCTCGGGCGGCATACCTGATCCGGTATCTCGCACCTCGATCACAACGACGTCTTCCTTCAGGGTCGTTAAAAGATGCAACTGTCCGCCATCTGGCATCGCTTGAATGGCGTTGACCATCAGGTTGATCAACACCTGCTGCAATTCCGTTTGGTTCATCGCCACCGGTCGGATCGCGCCCAGATCCAGTGTCACATTGACCGCGGATTTGGCCAGAAGATGGTTCACCAACGGCATCGTGTCGCGGATCACGTCGTCGGGGTCGATGCCGATGCCGCTATCGGCATATTCTTCCGGGCGCGCGAACCGCAGCAGTTTGGTGATCAGAATGTGGATCGCCTGTATCTGGTCCTGGATCAGATTGAATTCTGTTCTCAACGCTTCGGCGCCGTCTCCCAAATCTTCACGCACGACATCAAGATTACCTTGTATCACCGCTAAAGGATTGTTTATTTCATGCGCAACACCTGCCGTTATTTCACCGATGGCAGCCAGTTTCTCCGACACGATCAACTGACGGGTTGTCGCTTCCAATTGAGTGTTTGCCGCCTGAAGATCACGCGTCCGGTCCTTGACGCGGGCCTCAAGCTCTTCGGCCGAAGCGCGCAACCGTCTGTCACGCTCCTGCAACTGATCCAGCAATGCATCCAGATGACCCGCGACCCGGCCAATTTCATCGCGCGCCGCACCATGGCCGCTGCGCGCGCCCAGATCTCCGCGTTCCACCCGCGTGATCGCTGCATTCATCCGTTCTAACGGTGCGAAGATACCTTGTGCCCACCACAAGAGCATTGGCACCGATACACCAAGAACCAATAGCAAGGTCGCACCAATTTCGATCAATGTGCGCCGCTCTTGCGCTTTGAACGGGGCTTCGAGAAATCCGACATAGAGCATACCGACACGTTGGCCAAAGCTGTCAATGATCGGCTCATAGGCCGAGACGTACCAGTCATTGACAACGAAAGCCCGGTCCAGCCAAACCTGCCCGTCATCCAACACACGCGACCGTACCGCGGCCGACACGCGGGTGCCAAGGGCGCGCACATCCTCAAACAACCGAACGTTGGTCGAGATACGCACATCCTCCAAAAAGATCGTCGCAGTCCCTTGACCGCCATTCCGAATGCGGGATTCCGGGTAGACCAAGGTGTTTATTTCATCAATGAAATCCAGATTTCGGTTCAAAAGCGTGCCGCCAACCAGCGCGCCGTTTGGCGCCGGCGCAGCGGCATGTACAATCATGCCGCGTGCCTCTTCCGTCCGTGTCGTCGGAACTGCCGCCTGCGTTTCAACCAGCGGCAGGCGGGCATGATCCGCCAAGTCAGGCGACAGCATAGACAGCGTCGCACCATCAAAAATGTCGATCACTGCATTGGCACGACCTGACAGAGCGGCGTCAACCACAGGCCAACGGGCCGTTTCTTCAATTCTGCCGCCGTCCGGTGACACCAAAGTAAGGTCGTAACCGTCTGTATAATATATGAAATCAAGCCCAAGGCTTAAGCGATGCACATCAAGAAAAGCCTGAATCCCAGCCTGATCGCCGTCCAGCTCAGCCAAAGCCGCAGATTGCCCCAATGCCGCAATCGACGCGCCGCGTCCGTTGAGCAAACCCGCCAGATGTTGATGCGCAATCGTCAACTCACCAGACACTTTGGCGATCAGCACCTGATCAAACTGGTCGATCCAGTTTTTGACCGTGGACGCCAGAACCAACGGCAAAAGGATCAGAACCGGCAGAAGGGCGATCAGCAGCATCCGTGCCCGCACTGTTTGCCAAAACCGCATCGGGCGGGTGTTCAGATCTGACCCCGGCTCAGACATCCCACTGGGCGCATTTTCGGTCGATGGTCTTGCGCGAGACCCCCAAGCGGCGCGCAGCCTCGGCCCGGTTGCCGTGACAGGCATCAAGCACCGTCAATATATGCACCCTTTCCACCGATTGCAGCGATTCCGCCGGTTCGGTTCCGCGCACAACGCCATCGCCGGAAAACTCTTCAGGGAATTCGCCCAAGATCAAGGACCGCTCGATCAGATTGCGCAATTCCCGCACGTTGCCGGGCCAGTCGTAGCGCGCCAGATTGCGCAGCACCGCTTCATTCAGATGCAGCGCGGGAACGCCAAGTTGGCGGGCGAGGTTGCCGATGAAAAGCTCCGCCAGTTCCGCGATGTCACCAATCCGGTCCCGCAACGGCGGCATTGTGACGGTCAGCACGTTGATACGGTGGTAAAGATCACGGCGAAACCGGCCTTCGGCAACCGCTCGTTCAAGATCTGAGTTTGACGCGAAGACAAAGCGCAGGTTCAGCGGGATCTCACGCTCTGCCCCGTCTGGGCGAATGCGGTTGTCTTCGATGACCCGCAAAAGCGTGGCCTGCATGGCCAGCGGCAACTCGGCAATTTCATCCAGCAACAGCGTGCCACCACTGGCATGCACCAAAAGCCCGTCGCGCCCGCCCTGCCCGACGGCACCGAAAAGCTCTGTGGCCAAGCGGTCGGGGGAAATCGCAGCGCAGTTGATCGGAACAAATGGTTTCTCGGCGCGTTCAGACAACGCATGCAATGTGCGCGCGGCCACTTCCTTGCCTGTCCCACTTTCACCCGCAAAAAGTACCGGTGTCGGCAAGGGGGCTGCTTTTTCGAGCATGCTGCGCACCGCCTCGATCCGGGGCGAGGTGCCGATCAGGCGGCCACGTGCAGCCAGCGTGTCGGCACGCATCTCATATTTCAGCAAATAGTTTTCGCGCCGCAAATAGCGCTGGTCCATACAGCGGTTGACCGCATTCAGGATCTGATTTGAGCGGAAGGGTTTCAACACAAAATCCGCGGCACCTACACGCAGCGCCTGAATGGCCGTGTCGAGATCAGCATAGGCGGTCATCAAGATTGCTTCGGCGAACAATCCGACCCTTCGCTGTTCGGTCAGCCAGTCAAGGCCAGACTGCCCCGGCATGACATTGTCCAAAAGCACCAGATCGAAATGCTGTGCGTCGAGCATGGCCGAGGCTTCTTCGGCACTGCCCGCCGCCTCAATACGCTTGCAACGTGGCGCGAAAGTGCGCACCAAAAAGTTCCGCATGCCCGGTTCGTCATCGACCACAAGGATTGAAACATGACGCAGAACCCGGTCAATCTCGGTTGGTTCAACGGTATCGGGCTCGCCCCCGTCTGGCGGGGTTGGCTGAAGCATTGCAGTCACTTTCCCGACCGCTCAATCAAGCCGGACATCCGGGCCAGCCGCGACCTCACTGGCCGAGAACCCGGCGTTGTCCAATCCCAAATCGGCCAGAACCGCTATGAAACCGGCGGCTAAAAACGCCAAGAACATCACTTTCATCGCTGTCTTTCTCCCAAACGGGTCAGCCCCATCATTCCGCAGGGGCGGCCGGAGCCTTGTCAGATTCGGCGCGGCTCACCTCATCATACCACAACGAATGGTGTTCCTTCGCCCAGGCCACGTCAACCTCACCTGTGCCGACTGCATCAAATGCCCCTTCCATCCCAACCGAGCCAAGATAGATATGGGCCATGATGATGGCGATGAAGACAAAGGCGATAATCGCGTGCCAGATCTGGGCGAACTGCATTTCCTGATGCGGGCCCAACACGGTCGGAAGTTCGCCAAAGCCCAATAGTCCCGGCAGCCCCGTGGCATTCAAGAGATTGAAGGTCTTGGCAAACATCGGCAACTCAAACGGAAAGAGCAGTGATAGGCCCGACACAGAAATCGAGATGCCCAACACGACCACGGCCCAGAAGATGATCTTTTGCCCCGCGTTGAATTTGCGGGCGGGCGGATGCGAGCCTTTGGTAAATAGCCCGCCCCCGGCGGCCAGCCACTTCAAATCGTCACGATTAGGTATGTTCTGGCTGATCCATGTGATAATCACCAGCGTCAGCCCGATCATGAAGGCCCATGAAAGGTTATTGTGAAGCCATTTGCCCCCCATCGCGAGCGGCGCATAGGCGTCTTTGCCGAACAACGGGATCAACGCCATGCGCCCGAACAACATCGCCAACCCCGTCACCGCAAGCACCACGAAGGACCCTGCCATCAGCCAATGGCCAAAACGCTCAATGGACGTGAACCGCAATATGGTTTGGCCTGATCTGCCCGCTTCGATGCGGATCTTGCCGCGTATAGCGTAGAAAACTGCCAGCAGCGCCAGCATTCCTATCAGCAGATAGCCGCCATACTGCGCCAACGGTCCTTCGCGAAACGTCAGCCACCACATGCCGCTGTCTTGAATTAGCGCACCTGCCCCCGCACCACCCGAGGAGACGGTGACATCCGCATCACCAAACCGCAGGCTGCGCCACAACTCAGGGTCCGACACGCCGCCAAGCGTTCCCAGTTGGTCCGTGGATGAAGCCGCGGCCTCGGGGTTGCCTTGTGCGTCGCGGCGGAACTGATCATCCACCACTTCGCCGCGCTGTCGCGCGAGGATGTCGTCAAGGGTTTGCGCCCCACCGGTTGCGGCGCGGGTCATGTCTGTGGTTTGACCTGAAGCCCCCAGCCCCGAAAGGCTCAGGATGGCTGCGGTCGCGACGAGCATCAGCGCGTTGCGGAATACCATGCGGTCACTCCAGATATGGATCAATTCAGTCTAGGTATCCCGTGGCGCGCCAGGCGCGCCACGGGTTTCATTTCAGTTAGCCGACAAGCGTCGATCAGTTTGACGATTTCTGATCGTAGGCCGTGCCCCAACCCCATGCGCCCGAACCAAAGCCGCGTGAAACGACCCGTTCGCGGTAGATGGCTGACACCACATCACCGTCACCGGCCAGAAGCGCCTTGGTCGAACACATCTCGGCGCAGATCGGCAGTTTGCCTTCGGCCAGACGGTTACGGCCATATTTCTGGAACTCGGCGGTGGAGTGATCTTCCTCCGGGCCGCCTGCGCAGAAGGTGCATTTGTCCATCTTGCCGCGCGACCCGAAATTGCCCGCTTGCGGATATTGCGGAGCGCCGAATGGGCAGGCGTAGAAACAATAGCCACACCCGATGCACAGATCCTTTGAGTGCAGCACCACACCATCGTCGGTCTGATAAAAGCAATCGACAGGACAAACCGCCATACAAGGCGCGTCCGAGCAGTGCATGCAGGCCACCGAGATCGAGCGTTCACCCGGTTTACCATCATTGATCGTCACGACCCGGCGGCGGTTGATGCCCCACGGAACTTCGTGTTCGTTTTTACAGGCTGTCACGCAGGCGTTGCACTCGATGCAGCGTTCAGCGTCGCAAAGGAACTTAACTCGTGCCATATCCGTTTCTCCTTATGCTGCGCTGATTTTGCAAAGTGTGGCTTTGGATTCTTGCATCAAGGTGACGCTGTCATACCCATAGGTCTGTGCGGTGTTGGCGCTTTCGCCCAGCACATAGGGATCTGCCCCTTCCGGGTATTTGTCCCGCAGATCCTTGCCCTGAAAATGGCCGCCAAAGTGGAAGGGCATGAAGACAACACCTTCGCCCACCCGTTCGGTGACCATAGCCATAACCTTGACGGCTGAACCTTCGGCACCTTCGACCCAGACCTGCGCCCGATCCCGAACCCCAAGGTTATTGGCATCGCGCGGATGGATCTCGACGAACATGTCTTGCTGCAGTTCGGCCAGCCAGGGGTTAGACCGGCTCTCATCGCCGCCGCCTTCATATTCGACCAAGCGGCCCGAGGTCAGGATCAGTGGATACTCTTGCGAGAAATCCTTTTCCTGGATCGAGGCATACATGGTCGGCAAGCGGTAAAGCTTGCGGTCCGAATAAGTCGGATAGTCGGCCACCAGATCGCGCCGGTTTGTATAAAGCGGCTCGCGGTGCAAGGGCACCGGATCGGGGAAGGTCCACACCACTGCACGGGCCTTGGCATTGCCGAAGGGCGCGCATTCATGCTTGATCGCCACCCGCTGGATGCCGCCCGAAAGGTCGGTCTTCCAGTTGGTCTTGGGTCCGGCAATCCCGTCAATCACGGCACGTTCTTCGGCCGTCAGATCGCCGTCCCAGCCCAGATCCATCAGCATCTGCATGGTGAATTCAGGGTAGCCATCCTGAATCTCCGAGCCCGCCGAATAGACGCCTTCGGCCAGTAGGTTGTCGCCGTCGCGTTCCACCCCAAAGCGGGCGCGGAAGGTCAGGCCACCTTTTGAAACCGGCATCGACATATCGTAAAGGTTGGCCGTGCCCGGATGCTTCATCTCAGGCGTGCCCCAACATGGCCATGGCAGCCCGTAGAAATCGCCGTCGGCGGGGCCGCCAATTGCGCGCAGTGTGGTCTTGTCGAACGTGTGCTGGTTGGCCATGTGAAGCTTGATCCGCTCCGGGCTTTGTCCGGTATAGCCAACCGTCCACATACCGCGGTTGAATTCCCGCGTGATGTCTTCGACGACCGGTTCTCCGTCAACCACTTCGATATTGCGGAACAGACGGTCTGCAAAGCCGAACTTTTCTGCAAATTTTGCAATGATGGTCTGGTCCGGCAGGCTTTCAAACACCGGCGCCACAACCCGGTCGCGCCATTGCAGCGAACGGTTCGAGGCGGTCACCGAGCCACTGGTCTCGAACTGGGTCGAGGCCGGCAGCAGGTAGACGCCATCGGTGCGGTCGTGCAGCACCGCCGAGACGGTTGGATAAGGATCGATCACCACAAGTGTGTCGAGCTTTTCCATAGCCGTCTTCATCTCGGCGCCGCGGGTCTGAGAGTTGGGCGCATGGCCCCAAAGCACCATGACCCGAACATTGTCGTTCTGGTCCATATTGGCCTTGTCTTCCAGAACACCGTCGATCCAGCGGCTGACCGGAATACCGTTGGTGTTCATCAGGCTGATATCGTTGCCGTCCGCGTCTTTGGCAACATTGCCGTCCGCGTCCTTGAGCATCGAGAACTGGCCCTTAAGCCAATCCAGGTCCTCTTCCCAAACCCGGCTCCAATGCGCCCATGATCCGGGGGCCAGCCCGTAGTAACCCGGAAGGTCATGGCTGAGCACGCCAAGGTCAGTCGCCCCTTGCACGTTGTCATGGCCGCGGAAGATGTTGGTGCCGCCACCCGATGTGCCCATATTCCCCAGCGCCAGCTGAAGCACACAATAGGCACGGGTGTTGTTGTTGCCGTTGGTGTGCTGGGTGCCACCCATGCACCAGATCACGGTGCCGGGGCGGTTGTTCGCCAACGTGCGGGCGACCCGCTCCATCTGGCTGCCGGGCACGCCGGTCACACGCTCAACCTCTTCGGGGTTCCAGCCTTTTACTTCGGCGCGGATCTGATCCATGCCCCAGACGCGGGTACGGATGAATTCCCTATCTTCCCAGCCATTCTCGAAGATATGCCACAGCAG
>JBARVN010000161.1:0-31935 GCA_049646285.1 Albidovulum sp.
GGAAAACGCACCCACAAAGCCGAACTCTTCTGCCAGAGTGGTGAAGATGAAGTCGGTGTGCTTTTCAGGCAAGAAATTCAGGCGCGATTGCGAGCCTTGCATAAAGCCTTTGCCTGTCCATCCGCCAGACCCAAGAGCGATCTGCGCTTGAGTGATGTTATAGCCTGCGCCCAACGGGTCGCTTCCGGGGTCAAGAAACGTATCGATGCGCCGAAACTGGTAATCCTCGATCAATTGCCAGTCCTTGCCACGGCTTTCAAAGACACCAAAGATCAACGCGACGACAAGCGCAATCACCGTACCAAAATACCAAAAACTGACGCCTGCCACGAACATCACAAGCCCACCACCCGCGACCAGCAATATTGCGGTTCCAAGGTCGGGCTGCTTTAGCACCAGAAACGTCGGAACAAGGATCATGACCAAAGGCACCAGCACCCAAAGCGGGTGAGACACCTTTTTGATGTCCAGCCAGTCGTAATAAGCCGCCAGCAACATCACCAGCGCCACTTTCATCAGCTCGGACGGTTGAAGGCGCAGTGGGCCCAGTTCAATCCAACGCTGTGCACCCATGCCAACTGATCCAAAGAACTCAACGGCGACAAGCAAAAGCAATGTGGCCAGATAGGCCAAAGCGGACATATTGCGCCAGAACCAGATCGGCACAAAACCGATCAGCAGCATCGCGGTCATACCAACGGTAAATCGTTTCATCTGCGGCTCTGCCCAGACCTCGATGCGTCCGCCAGCAACCGAATAGAGCATCAAAAACCCGACCGCGGCCACCGCCGCAAGCAGCAGCACCAAGGGCCAGTTCACATAGAAGATTTTGCGAAGGCCCGTCGGGACGGTTTTGAGATTGTACTCAAGATAACTCATGCGCGCGACTTCCCGCTTCGCGGCGCATCAGGATCCAGGAGTTTTAACCTTTCGCGCTCCGCTTCAATCCGGGACCGTTGGCTTTCAGGATATGCGGTCAATGGCGGAAATCCGTTGTTGAGGGCCTGCAAGACGATGTCCCGTGCAATGGGGGCCGCTACGGTCGAGCCGCCGCCGCCGTGTTCGACGATTACCGATACCGCGATGCGCGGTGCATCGTAAGGTGCGTAGCTGACAAAGAGCGCGTGGTCGCGCCGTTCCCAAGGCAGATCCCGATTGTTGACAACGCCGCGTGCGCGCTCTGCTGCGGTGATATTTCGTACTTGGCTGGTTCCGGTTTTGCCGGCCATGCGCATCGTGTCATCCACAATGCGCGAACTATATGCAGTGCCTCGGCGCGAATTTGAAACGTCGTACATGCCCCGCCGCACGGCGTTCAACAGGGCAGGGTCCAACCCCAGCGGTGGCATTTCCGACCGCGGCAGATCCTGCCCATCAATCGCGCGCACAAGCCGGGGTTCGATCGCCCGACCCGACGCGATACGGGCGGCCAGTACCGCCAGCTGCATTGGGGACGCCAATACAAAGCCCTGTCCGATGCCAGAATTGAGCGTATCGCCGATCAGCCAGTCCTTGCCGTATTTTCGTAACTTCCAGCCCTTGTCTGGGGCCAGGCCTTCGGAAATGGCCGACATCGGCAGTTCGAACTTGACCCCGATGCCCAGACGACGGGCCATTTCGGCAATCTTTTCAATGCCAACGCGCTGGGCAACTTCATAGTAGTAGACATCGCATGACTGCTGAAGGCTTTCGGTCAGGTGCATATGCCCGTGTCCGCCGCCCTTCCAGCAATGGAAACGGCGGTTTCCAAGCTCTGTATAGCCCGGGCAATAGACCGTCTCTTCGAGGCCAACAACCCCGGCTTCCAGCGCCGCAAGAGCGGTGATCATCTTGAACGTCGAGCCGGGCGGATAGGCGCCTTGAACCGTCTTATCTGCCAGCGGGCGGTGGTCATCTTCGGTAAGCTGCCGATAGTCCGGGCCCGAGATGCCGCGCACGAAAAGGTTCGGGTCAAAGCTCGGGGCTGAATTGATCGATAGGATGTCGCCTGTGCGCACATCGATCACAACGGCTGCTGCACTTTCATCACCCAGGCGTGCTTGCACGTAATTTTGCAATCGCTGGTCAATGGTGATCTGCACATTGGCGCCGGCGTCCCCCTCAAACCGACCCAGTTCGCGCATCACGCGACCGGTTGAGTTCACTTCGATGCGGCGCGTCCCCGCTTTGCCGCGCAGCTCGGATTCCATTTTCGCCTCGACCCCAAGCTTGCCAATTTGGAAGCGTGGGATTTGCAACAATGGGTCCGGGTTTTGCAGCTTGCCCAGATCATAGTCGCTGACCGGACCTACATAGCCGAGCACATGGGCAAAATCTGGCCCAAGCGGGTAGATGCGTGACAGACCGACTTCTGTCGTGACGCCCGGCAGCGCAGGTGCATTTACGGCAACCCGGCTGAAATCGTCCCAGCTGAGACGGTCGGCAACCGTGATCGGCAAAGTCGGGCTGCGCCGGGCAATTTCCTTGCGCGCCCGATCCAGATCATCCGGGGTTAACGGGATCAGGCGACTAAGCCGGTCTAGAATTGTATCCGTGTCGCCCGCGTCTTCGCGCGTGATCGTGATACGGTAATTTTGTTCATTCCCAGCGACAACCGCGCCGTTGCGGTCCTGTATCAATCCTCGCGCCGGTGGTAAAAGCCGGATCTTGATGCTGTTCTCATCGGCCAGCAGTCGGAATTCATCAGCCTGATCAACTTGCAGATACCGCATGCGGAACGCCAGCGTACCCACAAAGATCGCCTGAACAGACCCAAGCAGCACGGCGCGCCGGCTGATGCTACGGTGGCTTTCAATTGTGTCACGTGGGCTTCGTTTCATAGCCGGTGCCCCAATGCATCTACTTCGCCCTTCGCAACGCGGCGCACTCCGATTGCAAAGAGGGTGATCAGAACCACAATCGGGTAGGCGACCATCGTCGCCAAGGCTTGCAGGATTACGGGCCCTATGCCTGCGTTCGGCACGATGAAGACGAACAGGATCAGCCAATTGGCTGCCACCATTGCAATGATCACGCCACTGGTCATGATCCAGTCGAGGACGAAAGGCATGTCTCGTAATGTGGCTTCGCGCCGCCGCAGAAACTCGGTGCCGATCAACACGATCAGCGGCCAAAGGCCGGGCGGGCGCATGGTCAGCAAATCCTCAAGCACAAAAACCAGCGCGACAATCAGTGCGGGCACGTAATCTGGCCGGCGCTGCACCCACACAAGCGTTATACAAAGTAGAAAATCGGGTCCGGGGAACTGGGCGGGGATCGTATTCAACGGCAAAATCTGTGCGAATATGATCACCAGTGACAAGAGGACGAAAAGGCCCCGGTATCCGACGCGCGATGCTGAAATCGGGTCAATCATTCACGCCCGCTTCCGTACCGGCATCAGTTGTCGGCGTTGGCTGAATTTGTTGGAGAGTTTCAGGTGCAATCAGAGCGCCGGATTCGGTGATCTGCTCTGCCGGATGGCTGCGCAACACACGTAGAAAGCTCAGCCTCTCATAATCCGCAGACAACCGCACACGCAGACGTTGGTCAATGCCCAATTCGACCTGACCAACCAGCAAACCTGACGGAAACACGCCGCCATCGCCTGACGAAATAACCCGGTCGCCGGGGCGGACCAGTTCCGGGGTTTCCAAAAACTCGACGGGCGGCGTCGGGCTGTTGTCACCGACAAGCATGGCCCTTTGGCCCGATGGCTGGATCGTCACCGGAATGCGGCTGGAACTGTCAGTCAGCAAAATCACCCGTGCAGTCGTCGCCCCTACGCCTGAGATCCGGCCGACCAGCCCTAGCCCGTCCATAGTCGCCCATCCGTCAACGATGCCGTCACGGGATCCTACGTTTAACAACACCGATTGGCGGAAGGGCGATCCGCTATCGGCAAGGACGACACCTGATACGGCGGTTAATTTCGCATCAAGCCGGACCTGATTTTGGGCCAGAAGTTTGGCGTTTTGCTGTTCAAGCTGAACAGCTGCTTCTTTCCATGACTTCATGCGCTGCAATTCGCGGCGTAATTCTTGGTTTTGTTCGTAAAGGCTGGCGTAGGATTGAAAGGCATTCACCATATCAGCGAACTTTGACGCCGGTGTCATGGCCCAGTCCATATTTGGCACAACACGGTCGATAAATGCCGACCTGAATCTCTCCACCCGCGGGCTGTCGATGCGCCAGACCAAGAAAGTTAGGCTCAGCAATAGCACCAGCCCCGCAATCAAGACGCGGCGCAGCGGGGTTTTGTAATCGGCATCGACGTTACGGTCTCGTGCCACGTTGGCCTCGCGGTCGGGACGCTGGGTTCACTACTCAGCTGTCGTAATCTATGACATGACGGAGCTGCTTTTCATACTCCAGAGCTTTGCCTGTACCCAAAGCCACGCAGTTCAAGCATTGGTCGGCGATAGAGATCGACAGACCCGTCTGCTCACGCAGGGCCAGATCCAGCTCTCCCAACAGCGCTCCGCCGCCGGTCAGCATCACGCCCCGGTCAACGATATCAGCTGCCAGATCAGGGGGGGTGGCTTCAAGCGCGGTCATAACGGCTTCGCAGATCTGTTGCACAGGCTCAGCCAGCGCCTCGGCGATCTGGGCCTGATTGATTTCCATTTCTTTCGGGACACCGTTCAATAGGTCACGGCCCCGGATCTGAAGGCTGGCGCCGCGCCCGTCATCGGGCATGCGCGCCGTGCCGATCGAGGTTTTGATTCGCTCTGCAGTGCTTTCGCCGATAAGCAAGTTATGCTGGCGGCGCAGGTGGCTGATAATCGCCTCATCCATGCGGTCGCCACCGACGCGGACAGACCGCGCATAGACGATATCACCCAGCGACAGCACCGCCACCTCGGTCGTCCCGCCACCGATATCAACCACCATCGAGCCGGTTGGATCGGTGATGGGCATGCCCGCACCGATGGCCGCAGCAATAGGCTCGGCGATCAACCCTGCGCGCCGTGCACCGGCTGAAAGAACTGATTGACGGATCGCGCGCTTTTCAACCGGCGTGGCGCCATGGGGTACACAGACGATGATCTTGGGTTTAGAGAACGAAGTGCGTTTGTGAACCTTGCGGATGAAGTGTTTGATCATCTCTTCAGCCACATCGAAATCGGCAATGACGCCTTCGCGCATTGGGCGGATTGCTTCGATGGAACCAGGTGTGCGGCCAAGCATCAGTTTAGCGTCTTCGCCCACAGCAAGCACCTGCTTTTTGCCGTCCTTGACGTGATAGGCGACAACTGAGGGTTCATTCAGGACAATACCCTTGCCCCGGACATAGATCAGCGTGTTCGCCGTGCCCAAATCAATCGCCATATCTGACGAAAACAGCCCGCCCCAACTTGCCATGTTCTGATCCTGTTACCCAATAATGATCGCCGTCCGACTCGGGTGCCGAAGGCCAAAGCTCTTATAGGCTTCAGGTGCGATTGGCGAAAGGGGGCTGCGGTGAGGCGGGCGCAAGTTTTCGCCGGATATACATTTTCGAATATTCAGCCCGACTTCTGACGATATTGCGCTGCCTGAATTGGACTATTCCTACAAGACAAGTTCGTCTGGGCCGGTTCAATCTGCGCAAGAATGCGCGCCCGTTCGCATGGGCGCCAAGTGCTGAGGCGTGGGCTATGACCATATTGCTATCTTATGGCTGCCCTGCAATCATCTCTCGGCCGTGTTGCCTATGCTTTGAGGCGGTCGGCTGCACGCCGGATTTGGCTGCCAAAAGAACGCTGATGAGGCTGGGGATCCTGTGCGCTTGGATGTCTGCTGCGAAGCCACAGGGATTCTGCGTGGTTCGGATTTTGGATAAAAAAAGGGAGACGCGTATGGCGGGGGTTCAGGGCAGAGTTGCGCTGGTGACGGGTTGCGGCAGTGCAGAGGGCATCGGCTTTGCCGTGGCACGGTCGCTGGCGGTAAGCGGCGCACGCGTTGCGATCACCGCGACGACCGCCCGGATCTTCGACCGCCTGGAAGAACTTGGCGGTGGTCATGCCGCCTTCATCGCCGATCTGACTGACAGTGCGGCGGCAATGGCGCTGGTCGGTGAGGTTTCAAAGAAGCTGGGGCCGGTTGAGATTTTGGTCAACAACGCCGGAATGGTGCAAATCGGGCGCCATCAGGCCCCGGCCCGGATTGAGCAGATCAGCGATGAAGATTGGCAGGCCCATCTTGCCATGAATGCAAGCACGGCCTTTTACATGACCCGCGCGGTTTTGCCCGACATGCAGGCGGCGGGATATGGGCGGATTGTGAACGTGGCTTCGGTTACCGGCCCCGTCGTATCCATCGTGCATAGCGGCGGCTATGCCTCGGCCAAGGCTGCAATGACGGGTCTGACGCGGGCAACCGCCTTGGAAAACGCCGGACTTGGGATCACCTGCAATGCGGTTCTTCCGGGGTGGATCGCCACCGGATCATCGTCGCAAAAAGAGATCGAGGCCGGGAACAAATGCCCGACCGGGCGGCCCGGAACGCCTGACGAAATTGCCGCGGCTTGCCTGTTCTTGGCAGGGCAAGAGGCAAGTTATGTCAATGGCAGCATGCTTGTGGTCGACGGTGCCAATACATTGGTCGAAATGAAGGGCGCGGGGGGGAATTGACCCCCGCGCCTTTTTTCAAGAAGCGTCACGCATGCTGACTGACTTCACATTTTCGCCCGGCGCCGATTTGGTGCGCCGCACGATCAGCCGGTTCAGCGCGTTGATATAGGCGCGCACGCTGGCCACGACGGTGTCTGTATCGGCCGATTGACCGGTGCCAATACGTCCGTCCTCTTCGATCCGTACCGAAACCGTGGCCTGTGCATCGGTGCCTTCGGTCACAGCACTGACCTGATAAAGCTGCAAGCGTGCATTGTGCGGGTACAGCATCTTGACCGCATTAAATGCCGCATCCACTGGCCCGTCGCCGGTCGCGTCAATTGAATGATCGACCCCGTCAATCGCCATGGTCAGCTCCGCCTCTTGCGGGCCATCGGTGCCGCAAACCACCCGCAGGCGTTTGAGTTGCAGCGTATCATGGGTGGTGTTGGTTTCTTGGTCTTGCATCAGTGCCAGAAGGTCTTCGTCAAAGACTTCTTTCTTGCGGTCGGCCAATGCTTTGAAGCGTACGAAAACATCGCCCAGCTGATTGTCGGCCAGATCAAAGCCCAGGTCTTTGAGCTTGGACCGCAACGCCGCACGGCCCGAATGCTTGCCCATCACCAGATTGGTCTCGGACAGCCCGATATCGGTGGGGCGCATGATTTCAAACGTCTCTGCGTTTTTCAGCATTCCATCCTGATGAATGCCGCTTTCATGTGCAAAAGCGTTCTTGCCGACGATGGCCTTGTTGAACTGCACGGCAAAGCCCGAAACCGTCGCCACCTTGCGCGAGATGTTCATGATTTTGGTCGCATCGATACCCGTCTGGTAGGGCATGATATCGTTGCGGACCTTCAAAGCCATCACCACTTCTTCCAGCGCAGTGTTGCCCGCGCGTTCACCAAGGCCGTTGATTGTGCATTCGATCTGTCGCGCACCGGCTTCGACAGCCGCCAACGAATTGGCAGTCGCCATGCCAAGATCGTTGTGGCAATGCGTGGCAAATATGATCTCATCCGCACCGGGGACGGTTTCGATCAGCATGCGGATCAAAGCGGCACTTTCGCGCGGCGCCGTATAGCCCACGGTGTCGGGTATATTGATCGTCGTGGCACCCGCTTTGATCGCGATCTCAACCACCCGGCACAGGTAGTCATGTTCGGTGCGCGTGGCATCCATCGGCGACCATTGCACATTGTCGCAAAGGTTGCGGGCATGGGTTACGGTGTCATGGATCCGCTCGGCCATCTGGTCTTTGTCAAGGTTTGGGATGGCGCGGTGCAGTGGCGACGTGCCGATAAAGGTATGAATGCGCGGGCGGCGGGCGTGTTTAACGGCGTCCCAACACCGGTCAATGTCTTTGAGATTGGCGCGGGCCAGCCCGCAGATAACGGATGTTTTGGCCAGTTTGGCAATGTCACTGACCGCTGAAAAATCGCCATCTGAGGCGATGGGAAAGCCAGCCTCAATGATGTCGACGCCCATGTCGTCCAACATCTCGGCGATTTCGAGCTTTTCATCATGGGTCATGGTGGCGCCGGGCGATTGTTCGCCGTCGCGCAATGTGGTGTCGAATATCACAACACGGTCTTGTGCGGATTTATCGGTCATGGTTCTGATCTCTCTTTGTGTTCCTTAGCGTAAAACTGGCGCTGATCACCTCTGAGCGGTCGCGCCGAAAGGCACGCTCAGAGGCGGCTAAGGAGCAGAATGGCACGAAGCGGCAAGGCGCAAAGGGCACCTGCGGCAACTTGGATATGATGGCTCCGTGTCATGTGGCGACTATAGCCAGCACGACGGAAAGGAAAAGCAAAAAATGCAGTATGTGCAGGCGCGCCCTTTGCAGGGGGAATGCTAGTTGTTTGTCCCGGTTGCGGCGTCATCGGCTGGCGCGGCCTCAGCGGCTGGTTCGGTCAATGCGCCATCGGTCCACTTACCGGATGCGGTTTCACCGGTTGCGTAGCGCATGATGCCCTGTCCCTGACGTCGACCGGCGGCAAAGTTGCCTTCATAAACGTCGCCATTCGGGTATGTGGCCACCCCGGTTCCGTCGATTTCACCGGCGGACCAGCCACCAACATAGGTGAACCCGTCCGGCATGATGATCTGGCCTTGCCCGGCGCGTTGCCCATCTTTGAAATTGCCGGTGTAGACAGTCCCATCGACATAGTTTGCAACGCCTTGGCCTTCGCGTGCGCCGTTCGACCATGCACCGACATATGAATAGCCATCGGGATAGGTCAATGCGCCCTGGCCGTGGTTCTTGCCTGCTTTGAACCCACCTTCATAGACAAGGCCGTTCGCGTAGCGCGCAACGCCCGTGCCTTCAATGACACCGGCCTTCCACTCTCCTTCATATGTTGAACCGTCAACATAGGTGATTTTACCCATGCCATCGGCCACATCCTCGGCAAAACTGCCCTCATAGATCGACCCGTCAGGATACGTAACGCGGCCTGTGCCGCTGATGCGCCCCTCAACCCAGCTTCCGTCGTAGATGTAGCCGTCCGTGCCTCGGAATATACCTTTGCCATGATGCCTGTCCTCGGCAAACGCACCTTCATACACATCGCCATTGGCATAAGTGGCTTTGCCGATGCCGTGGCGTTTGTTTCCGACGAACTGGCCTTCGTAGACATCTTTGTTGGGTTGCGTCAGCTTGCCTTGGCCGTTCATCTGGCCATCGGCCCAGGCGCCTTCGTAAATGAGCCCGTCCGCCAAAGTCAGCCTGCCCTGACCGGCGCGTTGTCCGCGCAGCATGTCACCTTCATAGATCGCCCCATCGGCATATGTGATCTTGCCCTTGCCTTCTTTGACACCTGCGATCCAATCACCCTCGTAAGTATAGCCGCCGGGGCTTTCCATGCGGCCCTTGCCGTGATGAAGGGCTTTAAGGAAGCCGCCGGTATATGTGACGCCATTGGCATAATGGGCCGTGCCTTGGCCGTCTATTTCGCCCTCTGCCCAATTGCCCTCATAGGTTCCGCCATCTGCGAAGGTGATTTTACCGGCACCGTGCGGCTCTCCGCGCACAAACGCGCCTTCATAGACGGAACCGTTTGGATAGCGTGCCGTACCTTGCCCAAGGATAACGCCTTCGACCCAATCGCCGGAATACTCATAGCCGCTGGGCAGTTGATACGTGCCGCGCCCATGCTGTTTGCCATCCTTGAACGTGCCTTCGTAAATGCCGCCGTCATCATATTCCTTGGTGACAACTGTTTGCGCCAATGCGCTGCTTGCGCCCAAAAGAGCGGCGGCCACAAAAACCGCCCTCATCCCAGTTCCGCACATGCGCATCATGTTCAATTGTACCTTTCACTTTATCCAATATGTGGTTCGTAGAACCAGCAATCGGGCTTTCCCGAATATAGTAGGGATCTGAGCCACACCCAGAGTGAACACTAATTCCGCAGGGGCCTGCTGACAAGCTGTTCACGCCAAAGGCGGCGCTGGGTTGCCGGTTTGGTGTGCAGTAGTGCTTTCCCTTGGCGATAGGTTTGGTAAGACAGAGCGCGCATAACATGGAAACACGCATGTCTGATCGATTTATCATTACTTTGGCCCAGCTAAATCCAACTGTCGGCGCGCTTGAAGCCAATGCAGAAAAGGCGCGCGCTGCTTGGGCCGAGGGCAAAGCCGTCGGTGCAGATATGGTTGCGCTGACGGAAATGTTTATCACCGGCTACCAGACGCAGGACCTGATACTGAAGCCTGTCTTTGTCGAAGCCGCAATGGCCGCGATTGAAGCGCTGGCCGTGGACTGTGCTGACGGTCCTGCGCTGGGCATCGGTGGGCCGTTTAAGGACGCAACCGGTCTTTACAATGCCTATTGGATTCTCAAAGACGGTAAAGTCACTGCGCGGGTCCTCAAGCATCACCTGCCCAACGCCACGCTCTTTGATGAGGCGCGGTTGTTTACATCTGCGCCGGTCAGCGGCCCCTATGTGGTTGGGCCCGTGCGTATTGGTTCGCCGATCTGCGAAGACGCATGGTATGATGACGTCACTGAAACGCTGGCGGAAACCGGGGCCGAGATTTTGCTGATCCCCAATGGGTCGCCCTACTTCCGCAATAAATATGACCTGCGCGTCAATCTGATGGTGGCGCGTGTGGTCGAGACCGGGCTGCCGTTGATTTACCTCAACATGGTTGGTGGACAGGACGATCAGATATTCGACGGTGGTACATTCGTCTTGAATGCCGGGGCCGAACTGGCCTTGCAGATGCCTGCGTTTGACGAATGTATCCGCCACGTAGAATTCCGGCGCGAAGACAAAGGCTGGAGAGCGGTGCGGTCGGAACTGGTGCCTTTGCCGGACGAGTGGGAGCAAGACTACCGCGCGATGGTGCAGTCATTGCGCGACTATCTGGCCAAGACCGGCTTTAAGAAAGTGTTGCTGGGCCTTTCTGGCGGAATTGATTCAGCCCTCGTGGCGGCGATCGCAGTAGACGCGATTGGGCCTGAAAATGTGCGCTGTGTCATGCTGCCCTCCGAGTACACGTCGGCCCATTCCTTGGAAGATGCAGCCGCTGTTGCCGATGCCCTTGCGTGCCGGTTGGACACAGTATCGATTGCGGGGCCGCGTGCGGCGGTGACCGATGCCTTGGCGCCGCTCTTTGAAGGGACAACACCGGGTGTTGCGGAAGAGAATGTTCAGTCCCGTCTGCGCGGGTTGATGTTGATGGCGCTGTCGAACAAATTTGGTGAGATGCTGCTGACCACGGGCAACAAATCTGAAGTCGCGGTCGGGTATGCGACGATCTACGGAGACATGGCGGGCGGCTACAACCCATTGAAAGACCTTTATAAGATGCGGGTGTTTCAGACCTGCCGCTGGCGCAATGCGAACCACCGGGATTGGATGATGGGCCCCGACGGCGCGGTGATGCCTCAGCGCGTTATTGATAAACCCCCTTCGGCAGAGCTGCGCGACAACCAGAAGGACGAAGACAGTTTGCCGCCCTACGAAGTCCTCGATGCAATCCTTGAGCGGTTGATCGAGGGCGATCAATCCGTTGCGGAAGTGGTCGCTGCTGGTTTTGACCATGCGACGGTGAAGCGTGTGGAACACCTGATCTACATCAGCGAGTATAAACGCTTCCAATCCGCGCCGGGCACAAGACTAACACGCAAGGCATTCTGGCTGGACCGCCGCTATCCAATAGCCAGCAGTTGGCGTGACAACGGCTGACTGCTCGCGCGGTTAACGCTTGCATTTAAGTTCCGCCTTTGTTCCTATTGTTCGCATGAGCTAAAGGGCAGTTGAACATGGCACAGTCGAACCCGCGATCAGATCCAAGGACAGACAGGGTTGCTGTTGCGGTCGGGGCAATATTGTTTACTGCTTTGGCGCTGTCTTTCGGCGATGCGTTGATCAAAAAGTTGAGCGGCGGCTTCGGCCTTTGGCAGATCTTTCTTCTGCGCTCATGCTTGGCGGTCCCAGTTTTGGTGCTTTTTGGCGTGGCAGTCTACGGGCGTAAAGCGGTGTTGTTGAAGCGTTCGGGATGGGTGGCGCTGCGCAGCGTGATGCTGGTTGCGATGTGGGTCAGCTTCTATGCAGCCTTGCCGTTTTTGTCGCTGTCAGTGGCTGCTGCGGCCTACTATACATCGCCGATATTTATAGTTCTGTTTTCTGCCTTGTTCACCGGAGATCGGATTGGAAGAACCGGTGTTGCCGCGGTTGCTATTGGGTTTTGTGGTATCGTGTTGATCTTGCGTCCGGATGCCGCGGATTTTAATGCGTTTGCACTGCTGCCGCTGGTTTCTGCCGCGCTTTACGCCCTTGCGATGGTGGTGACACGCACAACCTGCCGCGATGAAACGCCCATAGCATTATCGCTGGCCCTGAACATTGGATTTGTCCTGGCGGGTGGGGCTGGTCTTCTGTTTGTTGCGCAGACGGGTGGCTTTTCGGCCCAGACCTTCCTGACCGCCCCTTGGATCGCTATGGCGGCGCAAGAGTGGCTGACCATGGCGGTTCTGGCCACGTCTGTTTTGATTGGCAGCGTCGGAGCCGCCTTCGCCTATCAAAACGCCCCTCCGGCAATTGTTGGAACGTTTGATTTTGCCTATGTGGGCTTTGCCGTTATCTGGGGTCTGGTTTTCTTTGCGGAACGGCCCGATGCCATCTCATGGGTCGGCATCGGGATGATAGTTGTCTCCGGAATGCTTTCCGTTCGCCGTTAGGGGGCAACGAACGACACGCGTCAAATCTAGCGTAGCCGGAAATCGAAATGCTTGCGTACGTTTTCTTCGATCTTCCATGTGCCTTTGAAATCCGCCTCTACAACGAACGCATCACCGGCCTTGACCGTCACCGGTGTGCCGCCATCGGGCGTGATGGTGATGCGCCCTTGGATCAAGACCACATATTCATAAGCGGTGTAGGTCGCATGATAACTGCCGACCGTGCATTCCCAGATCCCTGCTAACATATTGCCATCCGAAGACGTATGAAGTGCCCATGTCTTCATCTGCGGGTTGCCTTCAGTCTTCACCCACCCGTCAAGATCATTGGTATCCGGCTCAAGGTCGGATGTGGGGACGAGTTTGACGATGCTTTGCATGAGGTTTTGCCTTTGTCACAGTGATTACAGGGTAGGGTATTGCCACATGCTATCCGGCATTGACCCCGCGCGCGAGCACCCTCGCACCTCTTTTTTGACGGCGGTGGGGTCGGGCAGCCAGACCTTCAAAAACAAACGGGGGCCGTCAGGCCCCCGCGTTCACCTATTTCAATTTTGGCGTGTTAAACGCTCAGGCAGATGTACTTCATCTCCAGATAGTCTTCGATCCCGTGATGCGACCCTTCGCGGCCCAGCCCGGATTGCTTGACGCCGCCAAACGGCGCGACTTCGGTTGAGATCAGGCCGGTGTTGACGCCAACCATGCCGTATTCAAGGCCTTCTTGCACGCGTGTGATGCGACCGATGTCGCGGGCGTAGAAGTAAGATGCCAGACCAAAGATGGTTGCATTGGCCAGTTCAATCACCTCTTCTTCAGTGTCGAACTTGAACAAGGGCGCCAAGGGGCCAAAGGTTTCTTCGGTCGAAACCTTCATCGCAGGTGTGATGCCGGTGACCACGGTGGGTTCAAAAAACGTGCCACCCAGGGCATGCCGATTGCCGCCAGTCACGATAGTGCCACCGCCCGCCAACGCATCTGCAATATGATCCTCAACCTTTTCCACGGCGGCCATGTTGATCAACGGGCCTGTGGTGACGCCGTCTTTCAGACCATCACCGACATTGAGCTTGGCAACCGCGGCCGACAGTTTGGTCGCAAAAGCATCATAAACCCCGGCCTGAACATAGATCCGGTTGGCGCATACACAGGTTTGCCCGTTGTTGCGGAACTTCGAAATCATCGCCCCTTCGACGGCCTTATCAAGATCCGCGTCATCGAACACGATGAAGGGCGCGTTGCCCCCCAGCTCCATCGAACATTTCATAACCTGATCAGCAGCTTGCCGCAGCAAAATCCGCCCAACTTCGGTGGACCCTGTGAAGGTCAGCTTGCGCACGATCGGGTTTTCACAAAATTCCTTGCCTATGGCCGAAGATTTCGTGGATGTGACCACCGAGAACAAGCCGGCAGGCACGCCGGCTCGTTCTGCGAGAACTGCCATGGCCAGTGCGGATAGAGGCGTTTCCGCCGCCGGGCGCGCCACAAATCCACAGCCGACTGCCAATGCCGGGGCCACCTTGCGCGCGATCATCGCATTGGGGAAGTTCCACGGCGTGATCGAGGCTGCAACCCCGATGGGCTGCTTGATTACAGTGATCCGCTTGTCGGGCTGATGGCCGGGGATGGTTTCACCGTAGACACGCTTGGCCTCTTCGGCGAACCATTCCACGAAGGACGCGCCATAGACAACCTCGCCCTTGGCTTCGGCGAAAGGCTTGCCCATCTCGGCGGTCAGGATCGCGCCAAGGTCATCGGCATTGGCGATCATCAGATCGTGCCATTTGCGCAAGACCCCGGCGCGGTCCTTGCCGGTGCGTGCAGCCCATGCTTTGCGCGTGGCCTCAGCGGCGTCAATGGCGCGGGCGGTTTCGGCCCGACCCAGATCCGGCACGGTGCAGATGACATCGCCGCGCGACGGGTTGGTGACCGGGAATGTCGCCCCATCATCGGCATCAATCCATTGCCCTGCGACATAGGCCTGGGTTACCAGAAGCGACGGGTCTTTAAGCAGCGAACGAAGATCAGTGACAGAATCGAGCATGGGAGGCCCCCTTGTTTTGCAATTTGATCAAATGCACTGCCAAAGACAGAATGTCCAGTATGGGCGCATCAGAACAGGACGACGGCCATGAGATATGATGACGCCTTTGCAAATGCAAAGCATATTCCCGGTGGCGAAGGATATCCCGCGGTTTGGGCCGGCAAAGCCGAGGCGTTTCGGATCGGCCTTGGTCCGCGCGCCCGTCTTGGCCTCAAATACGGCCCGGCACCCGCAAATTGGTTCGATTTGTTTTTGCCAGATGGCGACGCCAAAGGGCTTATGGTATTTATCCACGGCGGCTATTGGCTGGCCTTTGGTCCGCGTGATTTTTCGCATTTGGCCACCGGCGCGTTGGCGCAGGGATGGGCCGTGGCAATGCCCGCCTATACGTTGGCGCCGGGCGCACGCATTGCTGCGATGACGGATGAGATCGCAGCTTCCGTGGCGGCGATGGCCGCCGAACTGCAAGGGCCCATTGTGGCAACCGGGCATTCTGCGGGCGGGCATCTGTCGGCCCGTATGGCTTGCGCCGGGCTTAATCTGCCGCAAAGGGTTGCAGAGCGGCTGATCCGCGTGGTTCCAATCTCGCCCTTGTCAGACCTTCGCCCCCTGCGCGAAACCTCGATGAATGCCAAGCTTGGGTTGGATGCAGCAGAAGCGCTGGCCGAAAGCCCGGCCCTCTTGCCGCGCCGCACGGGTGTCACTGCCCATGTCTGGGTCGGCGGGGCCGAACGTCCGGCCTTTCTCGATCAGGCCAGACGCTTGGGCAACAGCTGGGCCTGCCCGGTCACGGTTGATCCTGGCAGGCACCATTTCGACGTGATCGAAGGGCTCGAACTGCCTGACACGCCGTTGATGCGCGCCCTGATCGGCTAAGGCGGAGGTTCAGGCCAGCCGCCCGACCGGGATAATCTCGGGGCTTTCGGCGTGGTATTCGGTGCCGTGCCAATCGCCAAGCCATTGCTCGACGACCAGACCCGCGTTGGCGATAAGCTGGCCAAGGCGGCTGCACCCGACAAACCCTATCTCAGAGGTGGCGTGATGCACGATGTCTGAAGACATCAACCGATAGAATGTGTCGTAGGTTACGACTTGACGCGCCTCGTCCCAAGCAACGTCGTTCCATGCGGCAACGCGGCCCAGAGCCGGATGGTCGATGTGGCGCAGGCATACATCAGCGCCCCAGCCTTCCCATTCGCGTAGGGCCGGATTGCGGCTGTCAAAGATGACACGCCCTTGGGGCGCCAGATGACGCGCGATCGTGTTCAGGCACGCGGCACGGTCGGCATCCGTCAAAAACACCTGAAAGGCGTGACCGGTCATGACGATCAGATCGAAGGATTTCCCCAGATCCAGCACGCGCGCATCGCTCTCTACCCAGCGTACCCGGTCGCCACATGGCTTTGATGCCGCAATATTCAGCATTGCCGCGGCCGGATCCACACCGGTGACAGCACAACGGTGCAGTTCCGCAATCCGCAGCGCCAGCCCGCCTGTGCCACACCCCAGATCGAGCACCGACGCCGAACCTTGGGCGAGGGCTACACAATATTCCCGGTCTGGCCAGCAATCATTGTCGAGGTCATAGAACTGCGCCAGATCGGCATCGTGGTAAAGTTGATCTTCAGCCATGCCCGAACCTTTGTTGCCATGTGGACACCAGATCGCCGGGCCGCGCCTTTGCCTCGTAAACCGCACGCGCAATGGCGCGGGCCAGACAGCACGCAGCCGCGTGACCGATAAGGAACGTGTCGGTCATCGGATCCCCGAGCGCCCGTTCACCGGTTGCGGCCGCAAAGACCAGATCGCCGTCAAAGGGCGTGTGCGACGGCACAATGGCGCGCGCCATGCCGTCATGGGCAGCAATCGCCATACGCTGGGCCTCGGCCTTGGTCAGCGCGGCATCTGTTGCAACAATGGCAATGGTTGTGGCCTCGCCTTGCCGCTTCATCAAGGATGGCTCAGCTGTGGGTATAAACTCGGCGGGCAGGCCCAGCCCGCCAAACTCCGCGCCAATCTCATAAGGTGCAGCCCAAAACGCGGGCCCGTCCGCGACTGTCACCGACCCAATGGAATTCACAGCCACCAGTGCCCCCACGGTGATGCCGCTGTCCAAAACCACAGAGGCAGAGCCTAGCCCGCCCTTCAGAACATGGGTTGCAGCCCCAAATCCGGCCCCGGCCGTGCCAAGGGCAAACTCTGTGCCCGCCGCCGCCAGCGCGTCCCGCCCAAGACGGTTATAGGGATTTTCATCCCACCCCTTGTCGCCACCATTCGTAAGGTCAAACAAGATTGCGCCCGGCACAATCGGCACGCGGGTATTGCCCACCGCAAAACCGCGCCCCATGGCCCGCAAACCGTCTGTCACGCCTGACGCGGCATCCAGCCCAAAGGCCGAGCCGCCAGACAGAACCAGCGCATCGACCTCGGCCACCAGCTTATCGGGGGCCAGAAGATCCGTCTCCCGTGTGCCGGGTGCCCCCCCCATGACATGAACGGCAGCGGCAAACGGGCGCTCGGCCATCAGCACGGTGGCGCCAGAGCGCAAGATCGGATCGTCGGCATTGCCAACCTTCAGCCCGGCGACATCGGTGATCAGGTTGCGCGCCCCTCTCCGCATCAGATCGCCGCCTTTTTGGCCGCGGTTGCGGGATCACCGGTATTGGGCGTGCCCTGAGGTTCAATCAGCAACACCTTCGCCTCATGCACTGCGCGCGGTCTGTGGCGGATGCCTTTGGGCACCACAAACAATTCGCCGGGTTTCAAAATGTGGGTTGCACCGTCCACATCCAACATGACCTCGCCCTCCAGAACCAAAAAGAAATCATCCGTATCGGGATGGTCATGAAATGGGAATTCACCCTGAAATTTCACCACCATGATGTCATTGCCGTTATATCGGGCGACGATCTTCGGATCCCAATGCGTATCGAACAGCGCGAGTTTCTCTGCCAGATTGACGACGTTCATGACTGCCTCTTCTTCTGTTGGAAAATACCTTCCGGGGGTCCGGGGGCAGAATGCCCCCGGCGGCTCATATGCAGCGCCCGCCATCCACTTCCAGCGCCACGCCGGTGATCATCGCCGCCGCGTCCGAGCACAGGAAGGCTGCCGCATTGCCCATATCCTGCGGGGTCGAGAAGCGCCCGATCGGGATTGTCGCCAGAAACTTCGCGCGCATCTCGGGCGTATCTTCCCCCATGAACGTGGTCAGCAGCGGGGTTTCCCCGGCCACCGGGCAGATTGCATTGACGCGGATGCCTGCGGGCGCAAGTTCGACCGCCATCGCCTTGGTCGCTGTGATCATCCAGCCCTTGGACGCATTGTACCAGTTCAGCCGTGGCCGGGGCGACAGCCCCGCGGTTGAGGCGACATTGAGGATGGCACCGGCGCCTTGCGCCTTCATCATGGGGATGAGGGCGCGGGCGGTCAGGTAGACCGATTTGCAATTGACCGCGAATACCTGGTCGAAATCCTCTTCGCTCACCTCTTCCAATGGCGCGGGCAGATGGGTGATACCAGCGTTGTTGACCAGTATATCCACGCGGCCAAACGCGGCCTTGGCCGCTGTGATCATCGCAGCCACACTGGGACCAGAGGCCACATCGACCGTGCAGGCCACCCCGCCGATCTGGCTTGCCACATCCTCTGCCGCGTCTGTGTTGATATCGGCGACCATCACCTGCGCACCCTCGGCGGCAAAGACCCGTGCGATCCCGGCCCCAAATCCTGAGCCTGCGCCGGTGACGATGGCTGTTTTTCCGTCTAGCCTCATCGCCACATTCTCCTTGTTGGTCGCCGTATCCTACCCATGTCGTGCCGCCACGGTCTTAAGGACGGAAAAGCCGTATAGGGCCTCAAACCCCTTTTCGCGCCCATGGCCGGATTTGCCAACACCGCCAAAGGGCAGTTCGACCCCACCACCTGCGCCGTAGTTATTGAGAAAGACCTGACCCGCCCGCAACCGTTTGGCCAGCCGCATTTGGCGGCCCCCGTTTTCAGACCAGACCGAGGCCACAAGCCCGTAATCTGTGCCGTTGGCGATGGCCGCCGCCTCTTCTTCGCTGTCAAAGGGAATAACCACCTGAACAGGGCCAAAGATTTCTTCGCGCGCCAGTCTGTGGTCGGGCGGTACATCGGCCAGAAGTGTCGGGGCGACATAGTACCCTGCTTTTGGTGCATCGGCTGCGATTTGGCCGCGCGCGACCACACTTACATCTCCTGATAGGGCCAGAAACCCCTCAACACGCTCTTTTTGCCGGGCCGAGATCAACGGGCCGGTGTCCAGATCGGCCAATGCCGGCCCGGCCGTCAGGGCGCGGTAGCGGGCGGCCATGCGGTCCACCACCTCGTGGTAGCGG
Source organism: Albidovulum sp. (assembly GCA_049646285.1). Taxonomy (GTDB): domain Bacteria; phylum Pseudomonadota; class Alphaproteobacteria; order Rhodobacterales; family Rhodobacteraceae; genus Albidovulum. The sequence goes on from JBARVN010000161.1 coordinate 19,168, forward strand.
GACCGCTCCACCAAAATACGCGAAGCGGCAGAGCAGGTTTGGCCCGCGTTTTGAATGCCTGCGTTCACAAGGAAGGGCAGGGCCGCGTCGAGATCGGCATCAGCAAAGACCAGCTGCGGTGACTTGCCACCCAGTTCCAGCGTGACCGGCACGATATGGCGGGCCGCCGCCGTTTGCACCATTGATCCGACGCCGACCGAGCCGGTGAAGCTCAGGTGATGGACGCCCCGATGCGCGCTCAGCGCCGCCCCCGCCTCATCCCCAAGACCGGTGATGACGTTCAGCGCCCCTGCGGGCAGCCCCGCCTCATATGCGATCCGGGCAAAGGCGAGGGCGGTGAGCGATGCGTCCTCGGCAGGTTTCAGCACGCAGGCATTGCCCATCGCAAGGGCCGCACCGACCGAGCGACCGATGATCTGCATCGGATAGTTCCAAGGCACGATATGCCCTGTGACCCCATGCGGTTCGCGCAAAGTATAGACGGTGTAGCCATCAAGATAAGGGATGGTTTCGCCCATCACCTTGTCGGCGGCCCCGCCGTAAAACTCCATATAGCGCGCCAGCGCGACGGCATCGGCGCGCGCCTGCGTCAGGGGTTTGCCGACATCCGTGGCCTCCAGCATGGCAAGGTCATCGGCGCGCGCCAGCACCATCTGCCCGATACGGGCCAGGATGCGGCCCCGTTCGGTGGCGGTCATCTTGCCCCACGCGCCCCCCCGTGCGGCAGTTGCCGCCGCGACCGCCTCATCAATCTCGGCCGCCCCACACCGGGCGACCAGCCCGATTTCGGACCCCGTCGAGGGGTCCTCGATCGGCAGGCGGGCGCCGCTGGCGCTGACCCGCCAGCTGCCTCCGATCAGCGTTTCGGTCGGATCGAACCAGAGGCGATCAATCGGCATGGGTGTCTTCCTTCCAGGCGGCGGGAATGGTGGGTGTCGCGGCAATCAGGGCGCGTGTATAGGGATGTTTGGCATGGCTAAAAACACTCTCGGTATCCCCTTCTTCGATGATCCGCCCTGCTTGCATCACCAGCACGCGGTCGGTGATGGACCGCACAACCGACAGGTCATGGCTAATGAAAAGATAGGCGAGCCCGTGGCTGGCTTGCAAGGATGCGAGAAGATCGAGCACTTGCGCGCGCACCTGCACATCGAGTGCGGAGACAGCTTCATCAAGCACGATCAGATCGGGCCGGATGATCAGGGCCCGGGCGATGGCGATGCGCTGACGCTGACCGCCGGAAAATTCGTGGATGTATTTCTCCATATCCGACGCCTGAAGGCCAACCTCTTCCAATGCGGCGGCCACACGGGTTGTGGCATCGTCGGGCGTGCCGGTCAGATGGAAAGGTTCGGCCACCAAGCGGCCCACCCGGTGGCGCGGATTGAAACTGCCATAGGGGTCTTGAAAGACAACCTGCATCCTTGCGCGCAAAGCGCCCGACATCATCCGCCCCGCCGTCACGTTCGCGCCGCCAATGTGGATGCGGCCCGATTGCAAAGGATCCAGCCCCAGGATCGCCCGTGTCAGCGTGGATTTTCCGCAACCGCTTTCGCCCACCAGCCCAAGGCTTTCGCCTTTGTGGATGGTCAGGCTGACCCCATTTACCGCCTTAAGGCGGGGCGGGGCGGCAAAGAGGCCAGGGCGGGGCAACAGGTATTCGCGGGTGGCATTCTCGACGATCAGCAGTGGCTCTGACGGGGATTGGGACGGACGGTCTGGCCGATGTGCAGAGGCTGCAAAAAGGCGCTTGGTATAGTCATGTTTGCGGGTTCGAAAAAGCGCCTCGGTCTGGCCGTGATCGACGATCTGCCCAGTTTGCATCACGGCCACATGATTGGCCATGCCAGCCACAACCGCAAGGTCATGGGTGATCAGCATCAAGGCCATACCGTCTTCGCGGGCGAGGTCTTTCAAAAGCCGAAGGATTTGCGCCTGTGTGGTCACATCTAGTGCCGTCGTGGGTTCATCCGCGATCAGCAGTTTGGGGCGCAGGGCGATTGCCATGGCAATGGCCACCCGCTGGCGTTGGCCGCCCGACAATTCATGCGGATAGCGGCCAAGCGGGAATTGATCGGGTGGCAACCCCACTCGGGCCAGTTTATCGCGCGCAACACCGGCCGCATCACTGCGCGATGCCGCTCGGTGGATCAGCAGAGTTTCCGCGACCTGATCGCCGATTGATTGCATCGGGTTCAGCGCGGTCATCGGTTCTTGAAAAATCATTCCGATGTCATTTCCGCGCAACCGTGTCAGATCACGTTCGGAAAGCTTGAGCAGGTCTTGCCCTTGAAATTCAGCGGTGCCGTTTGTGACGGCCCCCGCCGGTAAAAGCCCCATAAGCGCCAAAGCGGTCATGGATTTGCCCGACCCGCTTTCCCCGACCAGCCCAAAGATTTCGCCCGGGGACATGTCAAAGCTTACATCCGACAGAATCCGCGTGGTGCGGATCTGCAAACTGAGCGTGCGGCACGACAGTAGCGTCATGCGGCCCGCCTTAACCGCGGATCAAGATGATCGCGCAATCCGTCTCCCAAAAGGTTCAGGCCAAGCACGGTGAAGACGATTGCCAGCCCCGGAAAGATCGCCACATGCGGCGCCAGTGTCACCATGGTCTGTGCTTCGGCCAGCATCCGACCCCAGGATGCGGTGGGGGGTTGCGCGCCAAGACCCACGTAACTCAGGCCAGCTTCGGCCAGAATCCCCAAGGAGAACTGGATGGTGCCCTGAACGATCAGCAAATTGGCGATATTGGGCAAGATGTGCTCAGTAGAGATGCGCGCAGGTCCCTTGCCGGCCACTTCGGCCGCCCGGATATAATCGAGCGTCCAGAGCGACAGGGCCGCACCGCGTGTCACCCGCGCAAAGACCGGGATGTTGAAGATGCCGATGGCAAGGATGGCATTAAAGGCCGAAGGGCCAAAAACCGCGGTGATCAGGATCGCGATCACCAGTGAGGGAAAGGCAAAGATCAAATCGTTGCCCCGCATCACCACCTCATCGATCAGCTGCCCGCGCTTTGACGCGGCGATCAGGCCCAAGGGCACCCCAAACCCCATGCCGATGCCGACCGCTACCAAAGCGACCGCAATTGAGGTCTGCGCCCCAGCCATCAGCATCGAGCCGATGTCGCGCCCGAAATGATCGGTGCCAAACCAATGGGCCGGGGAGGGGGGGTGCAGCTTCTCAGCAATCGCAAGGCTGGTGATGTCATATGGCGTCCAGATCAGCGAGACTGCGGCTGCGATCAGGGCGATGACTGTCAGCACCAGCCCAAGAAAAAGCGATACCCTCATACGCGTTTCCTTAGGCGTGGGTCGATGGCCGCATAGGCCAGATCAACGAAGAACGTCACAAGGATCACCGCAAAGACAAGGATCATCACCACACTTTCGACGACGATCAGATCGCGCTGGGTTATGGCCTGAAATATCAGCCGCCCAAGACCGGGCAGATAAAAGACATTCTCGATGATGATCGCGCCGGCCAGCAGAAATGAAAACTGCATGCCCAAGATGGTCAGGACCGGGATCATCGCATTGCGCAGCGCGTGGCGAAGGATGGTCTGGCGCCGGGTCAGCCCTTTGGCGCGGGCGGTGCGGATATAGTCTTGGTCTAATGTGTCGATCAGGGCCGAACGTAATACGCGTGCCAGAATCGCCGCTTGGGGCAGGGCCAGGGCCACTGCGGGCAGGGTAAGCGCGCGCAGCCCTTGGCCGATGTCGCCGTCCCACCCCGGAAAGCCGCCTGCCGGAAAAATCCGCCAATGCAGCGCAAAGGCCAGCACCAACAGCATCGCGAACCAGAAATTCGGCAAGGCGATGCCGATCTGCGTGGCCCCCATGATGGCCCCATCCGCGAAGGCCCCACGCCGGGATGCGGCCCAAACCCCTGCGGGAAACGCGATGAGCGCGGCCAGCACCAGCGCATAGCCCGCCAGCGGCAGCGACACGGTCATGCGTTGGCTGATCAGCTCTGACACGGGCACTTTGTAGGTGTAGGACAGGCCAAAATCCCCCTGCGCCATACCGCTGATCCAGCCAAGATACCGCATCGGCGGGGCCGCGTTTAACCCCAGCTGATCACGCAGCGCTGCCACCGTGTCATCGCTGGCGTTAAGGCCAAGCATATATGAGGCCGGATCCCCCGGCACGATCTCGATCACAGCAAAGATCACAAGGCTTGCGACCACAAGGCTGAGGCTGAGCGAGACGAGGCGTCTGAAGAGATAGCGTAACATGCCCGTGCCCTTTTTCTGCCGGCGAGGCTAGGGGCAAGCGGGGAGCGGGTCCAGAGCTCAGTTAGGACAAGGCGATGTAGACGGGGTTCAGATTGCCGTCAATGTCCGGTTAGAACCCTTCTAGGGCATTTGTGGTGTGCGCAGAACACGATGCGATGGGCGGGAACGCAGATGGGTGGATGGCTCCTGTTTGAACCGATGTCGCAATGCGCCACACACATAGACGTCGCGCCTGTGAATTTTTGCTAGTGTCCACACTGTAACAGTGCACTCTAAACCAATCGAAACTACAGTATCTGACTTAAGAACTCTCTGGTCCGAGGGTCAGTGGCCTTTTCAAAGAATGTCGCTGGCGGGCCATGCTCCACAATTACCCCACGGTCAGTGAAGTAGATGTGATCACCGATTTCTTTGGCAAAACCCATCTCATGCGTGACCAGCATGCACGTCATGCCTTCAGCAGCCAGGTCTTTGATGGTGACGAGCACTTCCTTGACAGTTTCGGGATCCAGCGCGGCCGTTACTTCATCGAACAACATAACGTCAGGATTCATGGCAAGGGACCGCGCAATGGCAACCCGCTGTTGTTGGCCACCGGAAAGCTCTCCGGGATAGGCGTCTTCCTTGCCTTCCAAACGGACTTTCTTGATGAGGCTGCGGGCGCGGGCCTCAACTTCTTCAGGAGACTCCTTCAACACCAACACAGGCGCCATCATGACGTTTTCAATTGCCGTCTTGTGGGGAAAAAGGTTGTACTGCTGGAAAACCATGCCGACCTTTTTGCGCAGCGCCAGCTTGTCGAGATTTGGCGAATTGACCTCCAACCCTTCGACCATGATCGAACCGGATTGGATGTCGTTCAGTGCATTGATGCAACGGATCAGGGTGGATTTTCCAGAGCCAGATGGCCCGATGATGCACACAACCTCGCCCTTCATCACATCAAAAGAGACGCCCTTAAGCACCTCGATATTGCCAAATGACTTATGCACGTCTTTGAGAGAGACGATGGGCTGGTCCGGAGTCCAGTTGCTGGTCATGATCGAACTCCTACTGTTTGACCGCAAAGCGGTTTTCAAGTTTGCGGGTCAACATGGCAATCGGATAGCTGTAGATAAAAAACCACAACATAAGCCACAGATACATCGGGATCAGATATTCGCTCCGGCCTTCAGCGGCTAATGCGTCTTGCGTCAATGTCATGCCGTCGTTCACACCCAAAATCGATACCAGCGGCGTCGACATGGTAAGGATGCAGTACCAGTTCATCCATGGTGGGATCATGCGCTTGATGCATTGCGGCAATATGATCCGCCACATGGTTTGGGTTCGACTGAACGCCAGGCTTTCTGCAGAATCCCACTGCCCCGTCGGGATGGATGCGATAGACCCGCGCACGATTTCAGACACATTGGCCATGATAGGCAGAGACAGTGCAAAGGTCGCCTTGGCCCAGCCGGATACCTCTATACGCGTATCCCCGATGCGAATGAAAAACGGCAGCAGCAGCATGAAATAAAACAACAAAACCAACCAGGGTGAATTTCGAAACAACTGCGTCACCGCCCACGAGGCGCGCCTGATGACGTTATTGTGCGAGACCTGCCCAAGCCCCAGCCACAACCCCAAGAAGGTGCCAAGGCCCATGGCGATAAAGCTCACAACGATGTTAAGAACGAAACCGCCGAATTCGCCTTTCGGACCAAACATCATCAGCGGCGTCCATTTGACCAGTGTCTGAAAAACGGTCTGATTTTTTCCGCCAACCATCTGCGCGGTTGCACTGTCAATGAAGATCCACGAAATCAACACGAGTGCTAGCGCCATCCCAAACCGCCTGCTGGTGGCCAGACCGGCCCAGTCGCGCGCGTCCCATGTGGCAGCACCAGGCCGGAACGGCATCATGACCGGCAGGTCAGTGGTCTTGCTGTTGAGTGCTGATTTCATTGGCCAAATCCTGGAACGCGAATGGCTTTTTCCCAACGATGCATCAACCAGACCAACAGACCCACGAGCAGAATATAAACCAGCCAGACAACGTTCATCATTTCAGGCACGTTATATTCATCTGACCATATCTGGTTGGAGATATAGAGTGTTTCGGGCACGGCGATGGCATAAGCAACCGTGGTCGTCTTTACCAAATTGATTAGATTATTGTTCAGGGATGGCAGGCAGACGCGGTAGGCCAGCGGGAAGGTGATATAGCGGTAAATCTGAAACCGTGAATATCCTAACGCCTGCGCGGCTTCGGTCGTGGATTTTGGCACGGCTTCGATGCCCGCACGAAATATCTCGGTGTTGAATGCGCCCGCAAAGAACGACAGTGCGATCACGGCCCAACCGTAACTGCTCATCATACCACCACGAAGACCAAGCAAAGAGGAAAGTGCTGAATCCACTGCAAAATAGAAAAAATAAAGTTGAACCAAGGGGGGGGTATTGCGGAAGAAGGCAATGTAGCCGCCCATGATCCGGCGCACCCAGACAAGCGGTGACATCTGCAACCACGCACCGGCAATACCGATCACAATGCTTGCCAGAACACACACAAATGACAGGTGTATTGTTGTCCACACCCCTTTCAAAAACCGGGTGCGATCCAATTCGTCATAGAAAATCGTGAGTTTTATCCCGTGGGCCTCTTTCAACCACAAGAACCACTCTGCAACAGTCTCCACATGCCCCTCCAGATCAGGTTTCAGCCCTGACAACATAGGTGGAAGACCCGGGCTTCAGGCCGGGCCTTCCCTGGTTAACGCATGTTTACTGGATTTCACCATCGTCGAGGACGTCATCGCAGACCTTATCCCCGGCGTTGCATTTTTCCACCATTTTGACGACCCATTGGGTTTGCGGGATGCCCCACTTTTGTTCCCACTCGACGATCATGCCGGACTTGTGCCAGTCAATAATAGCGGCAGAAAGCGCCTTGCCAATCGGTTCGTCGACATCGTCCTTGCGCACAGCGGCGCCCCACGGCACATCCGCCACAACAGGCGTTGAAATGGAGTAGTCAGCCCATTTTTCGGGCTCATTCACTTTGCGCGGGATAAAAGCGCTGTCGTCATAGAGCCAACCGACGCAACGGCCATCCAGCAATGCGGCCTCAATTTCAGGCACGCCTTTAAACACGATCATGTTGGCTTTGTTCTTTTCGCCCCAGTCCTTGTTGTACCAAGCGCCCTGCGTGCCGCAAATGTTCTTGTCTTCGATGTCCGGCCAGTCAGCGATACCGGAATCCTTGTGCGCGAACACGGCCACACCCGACGAATAGTAGTTGGGCTGGACAATGCCGACAACTTCGCGGCGCTCCAGCTTGTCGGACATGGTCGCGATCATCAGATCAATCTTGCCCTGCTCAAGAAACTGCATGCGGTTGGACGCAACGACGGGAACAACTTCAACTTCAATTGTTTTGCCAGCAGCATCACCAATACGCTTTGCAAAATCCATCGCCATGTCTACTTCCATGCCAATGATCTGGCCTTCGGCATTGCGCATGCCCCACGGTGCATAATCAGCCTTTGAGCCAACAACGATCTTACCGCGCTCGATGATATCTTCAAGCGTACCGGAAAAGGCGGCGTTACTGCTTGCGACGCCAGCTGCCGCGGTAACTGCGAGCGCCATGGCAAATTTAACAGATTTCAGCATTGGTTTCCCCTGTTTTGCCAGCTTAAGATCGCGGGCATTCTTGCAATTATGTTTGCATTTTTCGTACTTGGCAAACTTTCTCGAACACTAAGCTTACGCGCGGGCAAGCGGGTTAGGCAACCGTTTCATTATTTCACACTACCCCCCGCTCTCGCAAATTGCGGATCTCTTGTGATGAATATCCGGCTGCAATCAAGACTTCATCGGTATGCTCGCCCAACTTGGGGGGTGGTCTTTCAAGCGAGGGCGAACCATGGTCGTAAATGTACGCGGCTACCGGCAGTTTCGTCGGCCCACCATGATTGGTTTGCGCATCGCATGATTGCAGCACATGCCGCGAAACCACCTGATCATGGGCAAGGGCTTCAGGCAGAGTGCGCACGATTGCAGCCGGGATATCTGCGGCGTTCAACAACTCTTCCCATTCCAGTGCGGTCTTTTGCAAAAGAACGGACCCGATCAGTTCCCTGTCTTTGTCGCGTGTCAGACCCACTTCACTTCTACCTAGTTTTCCGATCTCAACTGCACGCTCACTCAGGCCCAGAGCGTTCAGCAAACTGCAAAGTTGTTTGTTGGTCCAGGCCCCCAGCATAATCATCCGATCTGCTGTATCGAAGGTTGCATATCCTGCGTATTTTGAATGGACATTGCCGTGCGGCGGGGGCGCATCCCCGGTGGTGATCGTGTCTGTGACGAAGGCGCTCATCAGCATGAAAGCGGCGTCCATCATGGCAACGTCAATACGCTGGCCTTTGCCGGTGCGCTCACGTTGGAAAAGGGCCGCAGAAATAGCCAGCGCCGCTTGCGCGCCGGTGCCATAGTCAACCATAGGCGGGCCAACCCGGATTGGCCCGGTTTCGGGTGAGCCATTCGCGGCCATCAACCCGGTGAATGCCTGAATGACAACATCATAGGCCGGGTGCTCTGCTTTAGGCCCCGTTTGGCCGAATCCCGAGATTGAACAGTAGATTAGCCTAGGATTAATTGCGCTGACTTTGTCATAGCCAAGCCCAAGCCGTGCCAAAGCCTTACCTGCATAATTTTGGACCATAACGTCAGCATTTTCGACAAGCCGATTGAATACACTTCTGCCCTCCGGTGTTTTCAAATCAAGTGTGATAGCCCTTTTTCCCGCGTTCTGAGACATAAAGTATGTGCCGATTTTCGCATCGTTCAAAGCCGGGACAACGCCCTCTTCGCGGGTCATGTCCGGGTCGCGCGGCGGCTCAATTTTTATGACATCCGCGCCCAAAACAGCAAGTTGATGTGTGCAAAAAGGACCAGCCAGAACGTGTGTTAGATCCAGAACCCGGATCCCCTCAAACGGCTTCATTGCAAACCTCCAGTAGAGTTCGATTGGATCATATCTCGGGTCGCTCTCCCGGTATACATGTTGCATGTACTGGGATGGCTTGCGGCCTTTACTGCCATAGGCTTGCTCAAAATGCTTTGGATACAGCCGGCGAAATTATTAACGCTGCAAAAATGATGGGGGCGTATTGTCGACTGCCGACTGTGTTGAGTGATCACCCATCAACAGCCTCGAATGGCCAATGCTGCGCTTGGTGTCAATGCCAGCTTCGGTGCTGAACGTCATGTTTTGCGTAGGCTAATGGATTCGCTTTCATCCTTTACGTAGACGAACACTTCAATTTCCGAGCTGTCGTCGGAATAGGTTGTGTATCCAGTGTCGAGTGTCTTGCCTGGAACGAAACCACTCTCGTGCAGGTTTTCTGTCATTCTTGTTTGGATATCATGTTCAACGAGGCCCGCTACACTGATTGTTAGAGCAGCCCTGCGATTGAACAGGTCATCCTTCGGAGAATATTCGACACCTATTTGATCAAGGAGACTGCGCCCTCCGTATTGTCTGAGAAAAAAGGGGCCTCGAAACGTTGCTGTCTTTCGATGAAATTTCGCTTTGGACAAAGCATCATCCGAAACCTCGCTGCCCGAAATAAACAGAAGCGATTGTTGAACCAAGAGGGATATTTCATTTTGCCACAGGTGCGGCTTCATGTTGCCCTTGTACTACCTTTTACCCGGAGCCATGTGTTTTTATCAGGCATAGCTTGAAGCAGAGCTATCTGATCTCAAGTGTTGAAGAAATCACCTGTCTTTGAATGCGGACACTTGCGAAAGTGCAGCGAAAGCTCACTTTGCCCGCACAGCGTTCCTCGAACCGCCAACGGTTAATGTCGTTTTTATGCTAGCGTAGGCGTGCCGGTCTGGCGTAAGAAACCCACGAGCCTGCGGCGATGGCGTCGCCGCAAGGGGGAAACCTCTGACGCTTGCGGAGCGATCCGCCGCAGTCCTGTACGCCGGGACCTTTCGGGGGTCCTGTGCCGCTGGCCAGCCCCCATCACGTGAGGTCTGAACAGATGACAGAACGTCCAGAACAATACCGCTTTCATCAGGGCCAGAAAGTCCTGCCCTTTGCATCTTCAGAATATGAGGCCCGTCTGGGGGGCTTGCGCGCGATCATGGATGCCGCAGGCGTCGATGCCGTGGTGCTGACGTCGATGCACAATATCGCTTATTATTCGGGGTTTCTCTATTGCTCCTTCGGGCGGCCCTATGCGCTGGTGGTCACCGCTGCCGAAGACGTGACCATCTCGGCGGGGATTGATGCGGCGCAGCCATGGCGGCGCAGCCACGGTGACAACATCACCTATACTGATTGGCAGCGCGACAACTACTGGCGGGCGATCCTTTCGGTGACCGGCCCCGGCAAGATGATCGGCTACGAGGGTGACCATCTGACGCTGTTGCAGTCGGAAAAGCTGAAATCGTTCCTGACGCCCGCCGGGCTGGTCGATGTGGCCCCCGCCACCATGCGCCAGCGGATGCACAAATCGGCCGCCGAGATTGCACTGATCAAGCATGGAGCGAATGTCGCCGATGTGGGTGGTTATGCGATCCGCGACGCGGTCAGGGCCGGCGCGCGCGAGATTGACGTGGCCATGGCGGGCCGTGATGCGATGGAGCTGGAGATCGCCAAGCGCTTTCCGGATGCCGAATACCGCGACAGCTGGGTCTGGTTTCAGTCGGGCATCAACACCGATGGCGCCCACAACCCGGTCACCGCACGCGAATTGCAGGTCGGCGATATCTTGTCGCTGAACACCTTTCCGATGATTTCCGGCTACTACACGGCCCTAGAACGCACGATGTTCGTGCGCGAAGTGGACCCGGCCAGCCTGAAGATCTGGGAGGCGAACGTGGCCGCGCATGAATACGGCATGAGCCTGCTGAAGCCCGGCGCCAGCTGCGCCGAAGTCACGGCGAAGATCAACGATTTCTTCGAAGAGCGGCAGCTACTCCAGTATCGCACATTCGGATATGGCCATTCCTTCGGCGTGCTCAGCCACTATTACGGACGCGAAGCAGGGCTTGAGCTGCGCGAAGATATCGACACGGTTCTGGAACCCGGCATGGTCATCTCAATGGAGCCGATGTTGACCATTGCCGACGGACAGCCCGGTGCGGGTGGCTACCGCGAACACGACATACTGGTCATCACCGAAGACGGGAATGAGGATATCACCAAGTATCCCTATGGGCCTGAATTCAACGTCGTCGGCTAAAATCTGATTGTGGCAAGGCGGGAAATGACCTGCCTTGCCAGCTTTGACCGCGTGATACTGTTGGAAACCCAACGGCTTGGTCAGTTCTGCACCTTGATGAACCGTATCAGGCTCGGATAAGGCCCATGCTTTCAAGCTTCAAGATCACCTGATGCGCGCAGTTGTCGACATCGACATTTTCGGTCTCGACGCGCAGCTCGGGGACTTCGGGAATTTCGTACGGATCTGAAATGCCGGTGAATTCCTTGATCTTGCCTTCGCGGGCCAGCTTATAAAGCCCCTTTCGGTCGCGGCGTTCGCATTCCTCAACCGTGGTGGCCACATGGACCTCGATGAAGGCACCGAAGGCCTCAACCATTTCGCGCACGGCGCGGCGGGTCGCGGTATAGGGCGCGATCGGCGCACAGATCGCGATGCCACCGTTCTTGGTGATCTCGGACGCGACATAGCCGATCCGCTTGATGTTGATGTCGCGGTGTTCCTTCGAGAAGCCCAGTTCCGACGACAGATGCTTTCGCACCAGATCACCGTCGAGAAGCGTGGTCGGGCGGCCGCCCATCTCCATCAGCTTGACCATCAACGCATTGGCGATGGTGGACTTGCCCGAGCCCGAACGGCCGGTGAAGAAGACCGTAAAGCCCTGCTTGTCGCGCGCGGGCGAGGTGCGGCGCAGTTCTGTGACCACTTGCGGGAACGAGAACCATTCGGGGATCTCAAGCCCTTCGCGCAGGCGGCGGCGCAGTTCGGTGCCGGAAATGTCCAAAACCGTGTCGCCCTTGGGCACTTCGTTGGCGGGGAAGTATTGCGCCTTTTCCTGCACATAGACCATGTGCTTGAAATCAACCATCTCAAGCCCGATTTCTGCTTCATGCTCTTTGAAGAGCGTCTGGGCGTCATAGGGGCCGTAGAAATCCTGGCCTGCCGAATTCTTGCCGGGGCCTGCGTGGTCGCGGCCAACGATGAAATGTGTGCAGCCATGGTTTTTGCGGATCAGCCCATGCCAGACAGCCTCACGTGGGCCAGCCATGCGCATGGCGAGGTTTAGCAGGGACATGGTTGTGGTCGACGACGGATACTGGTCCAGCACCGCTTCATAGCACCGTACGCGGGTGAAGTGATCGACATCGCCCGGCTTGGTCATGCCAACAACGGGATGGATCAGAAGGTTGGCTTGCGCCTCTTTCGCCGCCCGGAACGTCAGTTCCTGATGCGCGCGGTGCAGCGGGTTGCGCGTTTGGAAGGCCACAATCTTGCGCCAGCCAAGTTTGCGGAAATAGGCGCGCA
>JBARVN010000162.1:0-5699 GCA_049646285.1 Albidovulum sp.
GGACCGGTTGTTGGCGTTTGATGCTTCTGAACACCCCTTGGCCCTTCAGCTTGGCGGGTCTGACCCTGCCGAACTGGCCGCGGCCACGCGGATCGCGGCGGATTTCGGATATGATGAGATCAACCTGAATGTCGGCTGCCCCTCGGACCGTGTGCAGTCGGGGTGTTTTGGAGCGGTGTTGATGGAGCGGCCGCAGTTGGTGGCCGACTGTGTGGCGGCGATGATTGCGGCCTCACCGGTCGAAGTGACGGTGAAATGCCGGATCGGTGTTGACGATCAGGTGCCCGAAGAGGTGCTGCCCGCCTTTTTGGAAACTGTGTCGGCGGCGGGCGTCGGCCGTTTTGCGATCCATGCCCGCAAGGCATGGCTGAAAGGGCTTAGCCCTAAAGAGAACCGTGACATTCCGCCTTTGAACTACCCGCTGGTGATGGCCATGAAACAGGCGTTTCCAGCGCTTCATCTGTCGGTCAATGGCGGGATCACTTCGCTGGATCACGCCCGGGCGTTTTTGGAAAGTGGAATGGATGGCGTGATGATCGGGCGGGCGGCCTATCACGATCCCTTCACCGCGCTGGGTGCTGCAGATCAACAGATCTTTGGCGAGGAAGGCCCGGCCCCCGACCGGTTTGAAGTGATTGAGCGCATGCGCCCCTACATTGCGGCGCATCTTGGCAGGGGCGGGCGGCTTCACCAGATCACACGGCATATGCTGGGGTTGTTCCACGGTCAGCCCGGCGCCCGGACATGGCGCCGGATTTTGTCAGAACGGGCCAATGGTCCGGATGCCGGGCTTGAGGTTTTGGACGCAGCCTTGTCGCCGATACGTGATCTGGCCGCCTGACTGGTCTTTGAATGCGCGCCGCGCTATTGCGCATCAAAGCGGATTGGGAAAGGCAACGATGCCGGACATCTCTGAGCTGATGGTGATGCTGGCGTTTTTGCTGGTGATCGGTGCGTTTGCTGGCGTGATAGCCGGTCTATTGGGTGTGGGTGGCGGCATTATTCTGGTGCCGGCCTTTTACTATGCCTTTGTTGGTCTCGGCTACGAGAGTCCGGGACTGATGCAAGTCTGTCTGGCGACCTCGCTTGCGACAATCACTGTGACTTCGCTGCGTTCGGTCATAGCACATAACCGCAAGGGCGCGGTGGATTGGGATGTGTTGCGCGGTTGGGCACCGGGAATAGCGATTGGCGCGGCGGCGGGGGTTGTGGCTGTGGCGCATCTACGCACGCCTGCCTTGCAGGCAATTTTCGGTACTTTGGCGTTGATCGTCGCGTTCTATCTTGGGTTTGGACGCAAAGAATGGCGCTTGGGTACGGCAATGCCAAAAGGCGTGAGCAGGGCCGCCATGTCGCCGCTGGTGGGGTTTCTTTCTGTTTTGATGGGGATCGGCGGAGGTAGCTTTGGCGTGCCGTTGATGAGCCTTCATGGTGTAGCAATCCACCGCGCTGTGGCGACGGCTGCAGGCTTTGGCGTGGTGATCGCCGTGCCGTCGGTTGCGGGGTTTTTGCTCTCTGATATTGCAATGGCACCGCCCTACACGATCGGGGCCGTAAACCTGCCTGCCTTCGTGGTCATAATTGCCATGACCATGATCACCGCGCCTTGGGGGGTCAAGCTGTCCCACGCGATGGACCCGACGCTACTCAAACGGCTCTTTGCTGTGTTTTTAACGCTGGTGGCGCTTAACATGCTGCGTAAGGCAATCGGATGGTGACGGCTCTCGAACGGCTGGGCTGGATTCGGTACCCAAAAGATCCGGCGCTTTTGGCATGGGTGGCGGCTGCGCTGCCTTTCGCACGTCAGGCCTTGGCCGAACGGGCCGCGCCTTTGCGCTGCGGCGACACGTGGGATGTCGGGTTGGAAGCATTGCCCAATGATCACGCGGGGCAGGTGGCGGATGTGCCGCTGGCCGGACGTGTGATTGACGAGATCAACGGCCGTTTTGGTGTGCGTCCTTTGCACCGGGCGCAGGTGTCGACTGTTTTCCCGGGTTATCCGCGCCCGTGGGACGCAGAAAGCGAGGCGGCTTATAGCTACCGGCTCAAAAGGGATGCAGCCCATGTGGATGGGATCTTGCCCGAAGGTCCGAACCGGCGCCGGATGATCCGCGAACCACATGCCTGGATTCTTGGGTTGCCGTTGACCGATGCAGGCCCCGGCGCAAGCCCGCCGGTTGTCTGGGAAGGCAGCCACAAGATCATCGCACGCGCTCTGCACGCGGCCTTGGCAGAGCATGATGAGACCATCTGGCCAGATGTGGATGTCACCGAGGCCTATCATGCCGCCAGACGTAAAGTGTTTGAAACATGTAAAAGGGTGGTCGTGCATGCGCGACCTGGTGAGGCGGTGTTGATCCACAGGCTGGCACTCCATGGGATCCAGCCATGGCAGAAGGACACTGACGCGCCGGATGAGGCGAGGATCATTGCATATTTCCGCCCGGAACTGGCGGGAGGGATCAAAGAGTGGATCGCTGGCACGCAAGACACATATCGCGCAAGAAACAGCGTTGGCCGCTGAAATTTCGACGGTCCGTATGGAACACGTCTACAGCATATTCTTCAGGCTTTGGGAGTAGTTGTTCGAGCCGCCCGCCCGCCACGGCGTTGGCGCAGACGCGGCGCGCGCGAGGGCAGCTCTTCCATGATCGCCCTACGGGTTTCGGGGGTCATCTTGCTCCAGTTTGTGATCTCATCGATAGACCGGTAACAGCCGACGCAGATCCGCTCGGCGGGGTGGACCGTGCACAGCTGAATGCAAGGGCTGTCCACCTCGTTTCGTTTCCAGACGTCGTCGATCATGCGTTCCGCCTCATATGTCCGATCCGGTCCAGCGCCCCTTGCAAGATAAACCCGGCCGCCACATGGTCGATCACCTCAGAGCGACGTTTGCGGGTCGTATCCGCCTCTAAAAGCGCGCGTTCGGCGGCAACCGTAGACAGGCGTTCATCCCAGTAACCAATGGGTAAATCTGTCAAACGGACCAGATTGCGCGCAAATGCGCGGGTGGACTGGCAGCGCGGCCCTTCGGAACCATCCATATTGAACGGCAGCCCAAGGATCACGCCGCAAATCTGACGTTTGGTGCAGATCGCCAACAGCGCTTCGGCATCAAGCGTGAATTTCTGTCTGCGGATCGTCTCCAGCGGTGTCGCGACAGACAGGCGCAGGTCCGAGACCGCGACCCCGATGGTCTTGGTGCCAAGATCCAGACCGACAAGGGCGCGGTCACGGGGTAGGGCTGCGGCGAAACCCACCATGTCTTCGATGATCATGGCGCCACTCCGGCCTGATCCGCCGCTGCATTCACAGTTGCAAGCGCGTCCGGACGGCCCGCAAAGACCGTTTGTGCCTCGACCCAGATCGCACGGGCCCGGTCGGCGTCGCCCAATTGCGCCAAGGCGAAGATCAGCCGCGCCCATTCCTCGGCTGACCCGCCTTCGCTCGCCAGCCGTTCGGCCAGACCCTCCACCATGCCGCGGATCATCTCCTGACGCTCTTGGGCCGTCATCTCGGCGGCCGAGGCGATGTCATCGGCCGAAGGGCCGTTGGGTGCCGTTGGCGTATAGTCAACCCCGGCGGCGCGTGACAAGAGCGCGATCTGGGCGCGGATCTGGGGGATCCACGGGGCTTCTTCAGGCCCTTCCTCCAGCAAGTCCCGCCAAAGCTCAAAAGCCCGATCAGGTCGCCCGGTCTGCGCCCACATCAACCCCATGTAAAACCGGGCTGTTCCATTCGCCGGGTCGCGCTCAAGGGCGGCAGTCAGGGCCTCTTCCGCTTCGGGTGAAATATAGCCGCCGGTGGCAAGCGCATAGATATCGGCCAATGCCGCGAAATCCGCCGCGGTTGCCGTATCGCCGGTCAGCGTCAGAATGTGTCGCTGTGCCACTGATGCATCAGCGTAATTCCCCAACGCCGCCTCATTGCGCGCCAATAGCCGCAGCCCGGTCAGATCGTCAGGATTGCTGGCGACAGCACTGCGCAGCCGGTCCACAAGGTCCAGAAACTGCGGGTCCGGGGCAGGGCGGTACGGAAATACCGTCTCAGCCTCCGCGTCTGCCTGGCTGGGCCGGTCTGCGTGAAAGGTCTCGGCCCGTGCCAGACGTCCAGACATTGGCAGATCGGGATAGCCCGGCGCGCCGAGATAGACATATAGCGCAAAGGCGCTGGCCAAAGTGACGCCGATGAACACCATCGGGAATAGGGGCGATCTGTGGCGCCCAGTTATGGCGACGCCGGTGCTGTCAATTTCAAGAATACGGCGTGAAATCTCGATCCGCGCGCGCCCCGCTTCGTCGTCGTCGATGACACCGCGCAACTTGTCACGTTCAAGTTCGGCAAGCTGCGTGCGGTATACACCAAGATCGGTATTGCCCACAGATCCCTGACCGCCGGTTTTCAGCGCATGAAAAAGCCATCCGCCAATCAGGGCGGACAAGGCCACGGCTAGGATCCAAAACAGCATGCAGTCTCCGGTAAAGCTACTGCCCATCTAAGGCCTTCGGGCCGCTCACAAAAGGGTAAAGCCATGCAATGATGCGGGCCTGATGTCGCAGATCGGTGTAAATGTCGCATTTTTCCGAAATGCGGCGCTTGCCAGCCTGTTGCAAAACTGCTCCCGTTCCATCAAGCGACATCAACGCAGCCCCTAGCGCTGAAAAGGGATTCGTCATGAGCTTCAAACGCTATTCCGCCTTTGCCGTCGCCCGCGAAGCGATGACCCACCATCTGGGCTGGGAGCGGGCCTGGCGCGCGCCAGAGCCGAAAAAGAAATATGACGCGATCATCATTGGGGCTGGCGGCCACGGCTTGGCCACCGCCTACTATCTTGGCAAGAATTTCGGCCTGACCAATGTGGCGATCATCGAAAAGGGCTGGCTTGGTGGCGGCAATACCGGCCGCAACACCACGATCATCCGCTCGAATTACCTGCAAGACCCCTCCGCCGCGATCTATGAGAAGGCGCGGTCCTTGTATGAGACGATGAGCCAGGACCTGAACTACAACGTCATGTTCTCTCCCCGCGGTCTTCTGATGCTGGGCCAGACCGAACATGAGGTCCGCGGCTATAAACGCACCGTCTATGCCAACAATCTGCAAGGGGTTGAAACCCGCTGGATCGAACCGGCAGAAGTCAAGAAACTGGTGCCGATCATGAATATCGACGGGCCGCGCTACCCGGTCCTCGGCGCACTCTACCAGGCGCGCGGCGGCACAGCACGGCACGATGCGGTGGCCTGGGGCTATGCGCGGGCCTGCTCGAACATGGGTATGGACGTGATCCAGCAATGCGAAGTCACCGGCATAAGGTCCAGGGACGGCAAGGTTATTGGCATCGACACCACCAAAGGCGCCATCGACTGTGACAAACTGGGCGTCGTTGTGGCGGGCCATTCGAGCGTGCTGGCCGAAATGGCGGGCTTCCGCCTGCCGATTGAAAGCCTTGCCCTTCAGGCGCTGGTCTCGGAACCGATCAAACCTTGCATGGACGTGGTCGTCATGGCCAATACCGTGCATGGCTATATGAGCCAGTCTGACAAGGGTGAGATGGTGATCGGCGGCGGCACCGACGGGTTCAACAACTACACCCAGCGCGGATCGTTCCACCATATCGAGGAAACCGTGCGGGCCTTGGTCGAAACCTTCCCGATGATCTCGCGCCTGAAAAACCTGCGCCAATGGGGCGGCATCGTCGA
>JBARVN010000163.1:0-27405 GCA_049646285.1 Albidovulum sp.
GCGATGCGAATAGTCTTTGCCCATTGCACACACAAGAAGGCGACGACACATGGCACGTATGTATCATTGGGGTCTGGCCGCATGTCTGGCCATCCTCATCTCTCTCACGGGGCCGGCGGCAGAGGCCCAAACCGGGAATACCGTGAAATGCGTGATCGCGTCGAATGACGGGAAGAACGGATTCAGGACGGACGAAGTATCCAGTTGCAGGGTGAACACGGCAAACGGAAGCACATCTTATGTCTTCAAAGGAACGAAGAGAACGCGCAGCTATTCGAGCGTGAAACCACTGACGACGCGTCATCTGGATGCCGCTAAGTTCTGGCTGAACCGCGTTGGAAAATTACGCTTTGACACCAGCCGCAATCCGGCCAGGTTCGACCCAAAGTCGTTCCTGAGTGCGGCCTCCAAAGCGACGTCCGGCTTTGTTCTTATCCGCACAAATAAGGGGCGGCGGTCCCTGAATGTTGTCTACATCACCAACGGCGTGTATCGATCGATCGATTTTCCGGGCACCAGTTTGAGGGCAACGCCATCGGGATTTTTAACGACAGGGCGGCCGTAGCGGCGCAGATTTTCATGCCATTATGTGCCCTGTGTCAGCCGGACAGAGTGGATCAATTGCGGGTGCCGATCCGGCCAAGCCACACGCGGCAAATTGTACACTCGCCTTCAATGAGTTTGATCTTTATCAAAGTAAAATACGCAAAAAGCCTTTAGGGCTAGACGTCCAAGACAAGATCCGGGAGACGGACATGACCTATGATGCGAAGCTCGACCAGGCGATTGAACGCCTGCATGATGAAGGTCGCTACCGGACCTTTATCGATATCGAGCGTCGCAAAGGCCAGTTTCCCAAGGCGATGTGGACCAAGCCCGACGGGTCAGAGACTGAAATCACCGTGTGGTGCGGCAACGACTATCTGGGCATGGGTCAGCACCCGGTGGTGCTTGAGGCGATGCATGAGGCGCTGGACGCGACCGGTGCAGGATCGGGCGGCACGCGCAACATTTCAGGCACGACTGTTTATCACAAACGGCTTGAGGCCGAGATAGCCGATCTGCACCGCAAGGAAGCGGCGCTGTTGTTCACCAGCGCATATATTGCCAATGACGCGACGCTCTCGACGCTGCCAAAGCTCTTTCCGGGACTAATTATCTATTCGGATGCGCTCAATCACGCGTCGATGATCGAAGGCATTCGTCGCAATGGCGGGGCGAAACGGATCTTTCGTCACAACGATATGGCGCATCTGCGCGAGATGTTGGCAGCTGACGATCCGGCGGCACCAAAGCTGATTGCCTTTGAGTCCATCTATTCCATGGACGGCGATGTCAGCCCGATGGAAGAAATCTGCGATCTGGCGCTTGAGTTTGGCGCATTGACCTATCTGGACGAGGTGCATGCCGTGGGCATGTACGGTCCGCGCGGGGCGGGGATTGCCGAAAAGCTTGGGCTGATGGGCCGGATCGACATTATCAACGCGACGCTGGCCAAGGCTTACGGCGTTATGGGCGGCTATATTGCGGCTTCGGAGAAGATGGTCGATGCGATCCGCTCTTATGCACCGGGCTTCATCTTTACCACCTCGCTGCCACCGGCTGTGGCTGCAGGTGCGGCGGCAAGCGTGCGGCATCTGAAGACCGATCAATCCTTGCGCGACAAGCAGCAAGAGCAGGCGCGGATCCTGAAGATGCGGCTAAAGGCGCTGGGGCTGCCGATCATTGATCATGGCACCCATATCGTGCCGGTCCATGTTGGCGATCCAGTCCATTGCAAGAAGATCTCTGACATGCTGTTGGAGCATTACGGAATTTATGCGCAGCCAATCAACTTCCCCACGGTTCCGCGGGGCACGGAACGGCTACGGTTTACGCCGTCGCCGGTGCACGCATCGGGCGATCTTGATGCATTGGTACGGGCGATGGACAATCTTTGGTCCCATTGCGCGCTTAATCGCGCGGAACAAAGCGCATAGTTGCATCGAAGGTCGCATTCCGCCTTGCTCTATGGTATGGATTTATCAATAGGTCGGCGGTGGTAAGACGAATCGTCGACCATTTGGGGACAACGGTACGGGGCAGTGGGCATGATCGGACGGAGGGCTAAACCTTCGACGGAGAAAGTGGACAAACCTAAAGGGTTTGACGACTTTGAACTGCGACTCGGCGATGTAATGCGCGGAGAACGCGCAACCATGTCGAAATCCCTTCTTGATGTTCAACGCGAACTGAAAATCAAAGCCAGCTATATTGCCGCAATCGAGAATTGTGACGTCTCTGCGTTTGAAACCCCCGGTTTTGTCGCGGGATACGTACGCTCCTACGCCCGTTACCTGGGTATGGAGCCTGACTGGGCGTTTGAACGGTTTTGTGTCGAAGCAAACTTTTCCGTCGCTCACGGGATGTCAGCTGCAGCCTCTGGTCCAAAGACCGGTCGGCGCAAAATTGAATACAGCGAGCCATTGGCAAATCCGAATGCAAGCTTTGTGCCACAAGGCGAAGCATTCTGGGCAGGCGTTCAGCCGGGTGCCATCGGGTCGATACTGGTGCTTTTGACCCTAATTGGCGGCATCGGATACGGCGGCTGGTCGGTATTGCAAGAAGTACAGAAAGTGCAGCTTGCCCCGGTAGATCAGGCCCCAAGCGTGATTGCGGATCTTGACCCCCTGTCAGGGGTTAATCAGTCCACTCAGTCCGAAACCAGCGGTGTCGAGATTGCAGCCCTTCCCGGGCAGGCGGCACCACCCCCGGTATCGGATGCGATGGACCGGCTTTATCGGCCCGAGGCACTTGATGTTCCGGTGCTTATTGCCCGTGACGGACCCATTGCCGCGATTGACCCGCGTACGGTGGGTGTGCTTGCAAATGCCGAACGTGAAGCCGATGTGGCAAGCAAAAACGAGTTTCCGGCACTTGGCGAAACGCCAGTGCAGGTTGTGGCCGCCGACGCCCCGGAGTTGGAGCTGCTGGCCGTGCGCCCGTCTTGGGTTCGCGTGCAGGCCTCTGACGGTACTGTGATCTTTGAAAAGATCCTTGATGCGGGCGAACGCTATGCCTTGCCTAAGCTGGAAGATGCGCCGGTGCTGCGTGTTGGCGAATCGGGCGCCCTATATTTCGCGGTGAATGGCCAGACCTATGGCCCGGCGGGTGATCGTGGTACGGTAACCAAAAACGTCGTGTTGTCGCCCGAAGCGCTTATGGCAAGCTACGAACCTGCCGATATGACCCAAGATGCCGATCTGGTGCGGTACGCGGCGACTTCGGCAGATGTCAGCGCCCTTCCGGGGGAAGAACCCGCGCCCGAGTAAGGCCACGCATTGCCGATCGGGAGCGCGCAGTCTATCTAAGCCCGAGAGCGTTCAAAGCCGAGGCTGAGATGTCCCATAACCCTATCCGTCCGTGGCGCAATATCGAGCGGCGCAAATCCCGTCAGATCATGGTCGGCAAGGTCGCCGTTGGCGGCGATGCGCCGATCTCAGTGCAGACCATGACCAACACCATTACCTCGGACGTGGTCGCGACCATCGAACAGGTGCAGCGCTGCGCGGTCGCCGGTGCTGACATCGTGCGGATATCAACACCGGATCAGGCCTCGACGCATGCCTTGCGCGAAATCGTGGCGGAAAGCCCTGTTCCGATCGTCGCGGATATCCATTTCCACTATAAGCGCGCGATTGAAGCCGCCGAAGCCGGGGCTGCATGCCTGCGTATCAATCCGGGCAATATTGGCGATGCAAAACGTGTGGCCGAAGTGGTGCGGGCGGCCAAGGATCACGGCTGTTCTATCCGCATAGGCGTCAATGCCGGATCGCTTGAGAAACACCTTCTCGACAAATATGCCGAGCCCTGCCCGGAAGCGATGGTTGAAAGTGGGCTCGATCATATCAAGCTCTTGCAAGATAACGATTTTCACGACTTCAAGATCTCGGTGAAGGCCTCGGACGTGTTTTTGGCCGCCGCCGCCTATCAGCAACTGGCCGAAGCGACAGACGCGCCGATTCATCTGGGCATTACCGAAGCGGGCGGGCTTGTATCCGGCACCGTGAAATCTGCGATTGGCATGGGCAATCTTCTTTGGGCCGGGATCGGCGATACTATCCGCGTCAGCTTGTCAGCGGACCCGGTCGAAGAGGTAAAGGCCGGATTTGAGATCCTGAAATCATTGGGTCTGCGACACCGGGGTGTCACGATCATCTCGTGCCCGTCTTGCGCGCGCCAGGGCTTTGACGTGATCAAGACCGTATCGGCGCTGGAGGAACGTCTGGCGCATGTGACCACTTCTATGTCGCTGTCGATTATCGGTTGTGTGGTCAATGGACCGGGCGAAGCGCTGATGACAGACATAGGCTTTACCGGCGGCGGCGCTGGGTCGGGCATGGTCTATCTGGCGGGTAAGCAGACCCATAAACTTGGCAATGAGAAAATGATCGATCACATTGTCGATCTGGTTGAAAAGAAGGCCGCCGAGATCAAGGCGGCTGAGGATGCCGCTGTGGACGCCGCCGAATAGGGGCGGCACCGCGCGAAGCCGCTTACGCGGCCTCTTCCCTCAGGTATTTTTGCCAAGATGAAATTGGGGGCGTTGACGGCGACCGGCCCCCCGGATAGCTGACACCGCATGGCACGTGCACCTCTTCTCCAATTATCCGATATTTCGCTGACGTTCGGCGGCGACCCCATTTTTGACGGGCTGGATCTGGTTGTCCAACCGGGCGACCGGGTGGCGCTGGTCGGGCGCAACGGGTCGGGCAAGTCAACGCTCATGAAAGTCATGGCGGGGCTGGTCGAAGCGGATGCCGGGACCCGTGTCGTGCCGCCGGGCGTCGTCGTCGGATATATGGAGCAAGAGCCTGATCTGTCGGCGTTCGAGACTTTGGGGGCCTTCGCCGCTTCGGGACTTGATGAGGGCGAGGAATACCGCGTGGCACTGGCGGCCGAAGGGTTGAAGTTTGACCCTGATACATTGGTGTCAGCTGCATCAGGCGGCGAACGGCGCCGCGCTGCTTTGGCGAAGCTGCTGGCCGAAGCGCCTGAGCTGATGCTGCTGGATGAGCCGACAAACCATCTGGATATCGAAGCAATCCGTTGGCTTGAGGCGCAGCTGAATGAAACCCGTGCGGCCTATGTAATCATTTCCCATGACCGTGCGTTTTTGCGCGCGCTGACGAGGGCCGTGCTTTGGATCGACCGGGGAGAAGTGCGCCGGAATGAGCGTGGCTTTGCAGGTTTTGAAGAATGGCGCGAAACGGTCTGGGCCGAAGAGGATCAGGCCCGCCACAAGCTTGACCGCAAGATCAAGGCGGAAGGTCGCTGGGCGGTTGAGGGGATTTCCGCAAGGCGCAAACGCAATCAGGGGCGGCTTCGGGCCTTGCAAGATATGCGCGCGGAACGCTCGTCGATGATCCGGCGGCAGGGAACGGCGGATATGGCGCTGGATATGGGTGCCATTTCAGGCAAGCTGGTGATTGAAGCACAGCAGATATCAAAGGCATTTGGATCAAAGGTGATCCTTAACCCGTTTGATTTAAAGGTTTTGCGTGGGGATCGGGTGGCCTTTGTCGGGCCAAACGGCGTTGGAAAAACCACGCTCTTGAAGATGTTGACCGGCGAAGTCGCACCCGACGCTGGCACCGTGCGGCTGGGCACCAAGCTGGAGATTGCGGTTTTCGATCAGGCCCGCGCGACGCTCGATTTTTCCATGACGCTTTGGGATGGGTTGGTCAATGATCCGGAAATGGCCGTCTCGGGCCGCTCAGATCAGGTGATGGTACGTGGCCAGCCCAAACACGTCATCGCCTACCTTAAGGATTTCTTGTTTGACGAAGCGCAGGCCCGTGCCCCCATAGGATCGCTTTCTGGCGGTGAGCGGGCACGACTGCTTCTGGCCCGGATCATGGCCAGATCATCGAACCTGTTGATCCTTGATGAACCGACCAATGATCTTGATGTCGAGACGTTGGATTTGCTGCAAGATATTTTGGGTGAGTATGATGGCACGGTTCTTTTGGTCAGCCACGACCGCGACTTCATAGACCGGGTTGCCACAACCACGATTGCCATGGAAGGCGATGGTTCAGCCACGGCCTATGCCGGTGGCTGGAGCGACTATCAACAGCAAAGGCGCGCCGGTAATACGTCTTCGCCCGGCCGGTCATCCAAACCCGGGCAGGTCGCGGCACTCAAGGCAGATCCGGCCGTTAAAAAAGCGTCGCAAAAGCTTACGTTTACAGAAAAACATCGCCTTGATACTTTGCCCGGTGTGATCGAAAGTCTTGAAGCAGAGATTGGCAAGCTGACGGATTTTCTGTCAGATCCGGCCTTGTTCGCCAAATCCCCAGACAAGTTTCGCAGGGCCTCGGAAGGCCTGTCCGAACGTCAGGCCACACTCGCCCTGGCCGAAGAGGAATGGCTTCTTCTCGAAGAAAAGGCCGCAAGCTGACAGCCCTTCGCTATCAGCCCAATTCTGCCCTACCCCCGCCGCCGTTTGCGCCCGCCTTCACCACCGCCAGAGCCTGAGGTGTTGAAGCTGACATCGGGCAGAGTGACGATTTTCATAAGCTCGGGGAAAAGCGCGGTTGCATGCGGAATGGCGCTGGCCGCCACGAAATGTTCCTGAAAGCGCGGCTCAATCGCAGTTTCCACCTTGTGGATGCGGTGCACTTCGGCCTCGATCGCGGCGCGTGAGGCGACGTTGCACAGCGCGATCCGCGCGCCGGTTCCGGCCGCATTGCCTGCCGATGTGACCTTGTCCAGCGGGCAATCCGGGATCATCCCCAGCACCATCGCATGTTTGGGGCTGATGTGCGCCCCAAACGCCCCAGCCAGAACCACGCGGTCAACCTTGTCGATCTGAAGTTCGTCCATCAATAGCCGGGCACCAGCGTAAAGAGCAGATTTTGCCAGCTGGATCGCGCGGATATCGGCTTGGGTGATGGTGATGCGCGGGCCGCCGACCGATGTACCGTCATAGAGCAAATAGGAATGGGTGCGCCCTTCCGGGATCAGCCGGGGTGATCCCGTCTGCTCGGCAGATCCGATCAACCCGCCCGCGTCCAGCAGGCCCGCCATGCGCATTTCGGCGACAACTTCGATAATGCCGGATCCGCAGATGCCGGTCACGCCCGTCTGGGCCGTGACTGCATCAAAGCCCTTTTCGTTTGACCAGACATCGCTGCCAATGACGCGAAAACGCGGCTCTTTGGTCGCCGGATCAATCTCGACCCGCTCAATCGCGCCGGGTGCGGCGCGCTGACCACCAGAGATCTGTGCGCCTTCGAAGGCAGGACCTGTGGGCGAAGAACAGGCCAGCACCCGCGCTTCGCTGCCCAGCAACAGCTCGGCATTGGTGCCTACATCAACGATCAGCACTATGTCTTTGGATTTGTTAGGTTCTTCCGACAGGGCCACAGCGGCGCAATCGGCCCCCACATGGCCCGCGATGCAAGGCAGGATATAGACTTGGGCGTTGTCGTGCATCGCCGTCAGATCAAGGTCGCGCGCGGGCAGGCTGATGCTGTCCGACGTTGCCAGCGCAAAAGGAGCCTGACCCAGTTCGACCGGGTCGATGCCCAGCAACAGGTGATGCATCACGGGATTACAGACAAACACCGTCTCAACGATCATGCCGGGGTCAATCTCTGCCTCGGTGGCGATGGATTGTGCCAAACCGTTCAGGGCCATGCGCACGGCGCTGGTCATTTCCACATCACCGCCGGGGTTCATCATCACATAGCTGACGCGGCTCATCAGATCTTCGCCAAAGCGGATCTGGGGGTTCATTAGACCGGACGATGCCAGAACCTGCCCATCGGATAGGTCGCACAGATGTGCGGCGATGGTCGTTGACCCAAGATCGACGGCCAGCCCGTATAGTTTGCCATCGAAGAAGCCCGGCCAGATGTCGATAATGCGTGCACGGCCCACATGATCGCGGTGGATGGCAACGGTGATCTTCCATTCGCCCTTGCGCAGAACCGGCTGCAAGCGGCGCATCAAACCCAGATCCGCGGTAACGCCTTCGATCTGCCACTGATCGCGCAGGGCCGAGGTGAGCCGTTCGAAATCACCGGAAGGCTCATGCATGTCAGGCTCGGCCACCTCGACATAGTAGGTGCGGGTGGCTGGATCCATCGTGATGGCGCGGGCCGTCGCTGATTTGCGGATGACCTGGCGGTGCACCTGACTTTCGGCTGGCACGTCGATGACCACATCGCCCATGACCTTGGCCTGGCAGCCAAGCCTGCGACCTTTGGTCAGGCCGCGCACGCGGTCATAGCGTTCTTCAACCGAGTTCCATTCCGACAGTGCATCTTCGGCAACTGTCACCCCATGTTTGGAAAACTCGCCGTAGCCCGGCGAGATCTGGCATTTTGAGCAGATACCACGACCGCCACACACCGAATCGAGATCGACACCAAGTTGCCTTGCGGCGGTCAGAACCGGTGTCCCATCCGGGAAGCGTCCGCGTTTGCCAGAGGGGGTGAAGATAACAAGATGGTCGTTGGTCATGGCTGGGTCCGGTCCTAAGGTCAGGGCGACTTTAGCCATTGGCGAATTTTGTGACGGGTGGCCAGCGGCATTTTCTTGCTTGCCTGCGTCATCGCCGAAATCTTTGACGATCGCAAGCAGCCAGCGCCGCATTGGTTTTTGCAGGAAATTTGGCGGTCTCGTCCATATGCCGAGGTTTGCAGCCCAAGAGGTTTGCGGGCGATGCGTGCTATCCGCGCTCTTCTTCCACGATCGCCTTCATCGTATCCAATGGCGCATAGCCACGTAAAAGCTGCCCCCCCATCACGAAGGTCGGTGTACCGGAAATCTGCATCCGTTGTGCCAGACTGTGATTTTCCTTGATTACATTGGTGACTTCAGGCGCATTCATATGGGCAAGCACGGGCGCGCTGTCGATGCCTAGGTCAGTGGCGAAGGCTTCCAGCGTTTCTTGAGAAACATCGCCCCGGAAGCTTTCATAAAACCCCGCATTCACTTTCTCATAGGCGTCGGGGCCCAACACCTGCAGTGTTGCAATTGCAAACCGGGCCGCAAGAACGGATTGATCTCCAAGGATCGGGAGTTCCTTTACCACATAACGGATATCGGCGTCGCCGCTGACCAGTGCGGCAACTTCCGAATGCGCCTTGCGGCAATACCCACACCGGTAGTCGATGAATTCGACAATTGTCAGCCCGCCGTCAAGGTTACCGCCGACATAGCTGAAACTGTCGCGGAACAGATCGTCGGCATTGGCCTGAACCAGCGCCTCATCGCCTTGGGCGGCGGCCTGTGCTTCGCGGTTTTGCAAAATGGTAATCGCTTCGGCCAGCACTTCCGGCTGGTCGAGCAAATAGGCGCGGAATTCATCGCGAAGGGCTGTGCGCTCGGCCTCGGACATCGATGTTATGTCAAACGCGGCAGAGGGGCCCGTGGCGCCAACACATATGGCAAGAGCGAATGCGGCTAGTTTCATGGCAAAAGTCCTGTCTATCGCTGCATGGTTCGGCAAGCGTTCAATTTGAGGGGGTGACCATCGCAGAACTCCAAAGCGCCGCAAGCCCAATCTGCCTAAATGCATTGACCTTGGATGCCGTGAAGGCGATGAACGTCCCCAGTTCAGGACCACGATAGGGAGTTTACGGTGCGGATATCAAGCCGTGGGGTCGTTGATCCCTTCATTGTGATGGATGTGCTTGAAGCCGCGCGCCGCGCCGAGGCGGCGGGCCGCCGGATTATTCATATGGAGATCGGACAGCCATCGACGCCCGCTCCGGCCGGTGCACGCGCAGCCCTTGGTGCGGCGATGGAGGAAGGCACGCTTGGCTATACTGTGGCCCTTGGCCTGCCAGAACTGCGGGAAGGCATCGCCGGGCTATACCGTCGCTGGTACGGGATTGACCTTGATCCGGCCCGTGTTGTGGTAACGTCGGGATCGTCCGGGGCGTTTGTTCTGGCCTTTACGGCCCTCTTTGACGCAGGCGACCGTATTGCATTGGGAGAGCCGGGCTACCCCTCGTATCGTCAGATCCTGAAAGCCCTCAGCCTGACACCGGTCGGCATCCCCACACGTGCCGAAGACCGGTATCAGCCCCGCGCCGAAGACATGCCGCATGACGTGGCGGGATTGATCGTGGCATCGCCGGCCAATCCCTCCGGCACAATGCTGGATCACCGGGCGCTGTCGTCACTGATCAATGCCGCGCAGGCGCGCGATATTTCGTTTGTCTCGGATGAGATCTACCACGGGCTGCATCATGAAAGCCGGGCCATCTCGGCGCTTGAGATTTCGGATGATGTCTATGTCATCAATTCCTTTTCCAAGTATTTTTCGATGACGGGGTGGCGCGTTGGCTGGATGGTGGTGCCCGATGCGCATATCCGCATGATTGAACGGCTGGCTCAAAATATGTTCATCTGCCCGCCGCATGCGAGCCAGATCGCGGCACTGGCCGCCCTTGATTGTGTGGATGAGCTTGAGGCCAATCGCGCCGTCTATAGCCGTAACCGTCAGCTTATGCTGGAGGGCTTGCCAAAGGCAGGGTTTGACCGGATCGCGCCACCTGACGGTGCCTTCTATATCTACGCCGACGTGTCGGACCTGACCGATGACAGTCGGCGTTTTGCGTCTGATATCCTTGACCAGGCCGGGGTTGCGGTGACACCGGGTCTCGATTTCGATCCGGTGCGCGGCGGGCAGACTTTGCGGTTTTCTTACGCTGGTGCCACGGAAGACATCGCTGAAGGGCTGGTGCGGTTGCAGCGTTTCATGGCCGGGCGCTTCACGCAAGAATGAAGACGACCAGCGGTGCTCGGCTATGTCTCCCGCCGGGATTAGATTGTATAGTGCCGAAAATTCGGGCAGGCAGAATGCGCACCGCAAAGGCAATCGTGTTGATCTTCTTTCTTGGACTTTGCCCGATTGGTCGGGCCGAGGGACAAGAGGCATCCACATCGGCCCGGGTTGACCTGGCTGCATCACGTCTTGTGGACGAAGCAGGTGGCATCACACTTGAACTGGCTTTGACAAAACCGGTGCCTTACCGGGCCTATCTGGTGGGGGTTCCGCCGCGATTAGTTCTGGATCTGCTGGAGGCCGACTTTCAATCCGGGAAGCCGGAAGATCTGGACCGGTCTCAGGCGGTGACGGACCTCAGATGGGGCGCGATCCGAAACGGGTGGTCGCGCTTTGTGGGGGCGCTTAATCAGCCCCACCGGATATCCAGTGCAGAAGAGCGGACCGGGGACGCGGGCGAATCGGTGATCCGGATCACATTGGAACCGGTCGATGACCGGGCATTCGAATTGATTTTGGCGGCGGGCCAGCCAGTGGCCTCAGATTGGGTATTGCCAAAACCAGAAGTGGTTGCACCGCCGCACCGACGTCAGACCGGGGATGCCCCGCTTGTTGTGGTGCTTGATCCGGGGCACGGCGGCATTGATCCGGGGGCGGAAACCAGCGATCTGACCGAGGCGAATGTGATGCTTGGATTTGCGCGCGAACTGGCAGACGTGTTGCGAGATGGCGGCATGACTGCGGTGCTGACCCGGAATGATGATGCGTTTCTTTCGCTTGAGATGCGGGTCACGATCGCGCGTGCCGCCGGGGCGGATGTGTTCTTATCCTTGCATGCCGATGCGTTAAGCGAGGGGCTAGCCTCAGGGGCGACGATCTACAAACTGGCAGAAGCAGCCAGTGATGAGGCTTCGGCCAAACTGGCAGAACGCCATGACCGGGGCGACCTTTTGGCTGGTGTGGATCTGTCGGCGCAAGATGACGTGATCGCGACGGTGTTGATGGATATGGCGCGCGCTGAAACCCAGCCAAGGGCTGACCGACTGGCAGATGCGCTGGTGACATCAATTCGCGCGCAAGGCGGTGAAATGCACAGCAATCCAATTCAAGGGGCCGCATTTTCGGTTTTGAAATCCCCTGATATCCCCTCTCTCTTGCTAGAGGTGGGGTTTTTGTCGTCCAAACGTGATCGCGCACGTTTGGCGGACCCGGCGTGGAGACATCAGTTTCAGCAGATGATACTGTCAGGATTGCAGGCCTGGGCCAAGGAAGACGCGGCCGATGCTCGGCTGATCCGCCAGTAGTGCGGCCCATCTGGCGGCGGACCGCCGGGGCAGGTGCTGGCGTTGAAGTCCTTTTGACCCGGCCGCGCACGCGGGTTATAGACGGGCTGGTGTTGTTTCGGAGTACCGCTCGTGATCCGGTTTTTTCTTTCGATCTTTGGTGGCCTCTTTAGCTGGCTTGTCACTGGTGCGGTGTTTGCGGCCCTGACAGTCGGCGGTATTTTCTGGATGTATGCCCGGGATCTGCCCGATCACGAATTTCTTCAAGGCTACACACCCAAAACCATCAGCAGGATTTATTCCGGCGAAGGCCAGTTGATGGATGAGTTCGCGACCGAGCGGCGGATCTTTGCCCCGATCAGCGATATTCCGGATGTCGTGAAATGGGCTTTCATCTCTGCCGAAGACAAGAACTTTTTCACCCATGGCGGCTATGATGCGCGCGGAATGGCCGGGGCTTTTTACGATGCCGTGCGCTCGCGCGGAAAAAACGTGCGCGGCGCGTCAACCATCCCGCAGCAGGTGGCCAAGAACTTTTTGCTTGGCGGCGAGCGGACGGCAGAGCGCAAGATCAAAGAGCTGATCTTGTCCACCCGTTTGGTCGAGACTTTGTCCAAAGACAAAATTCTTGAGCTGTACTTGAATGAAATTGACCTTGGTCAACGCAGTTTTGGCGTCGCTGCGGCGGCGCAGTCCTATTACAACAAAACACTGGGCGAACTTCTGCCGCATGAAGCGGCCTATCTTGCTGCCCTGCCGAAATCGCCGGGCCGCGGCTTGCATCCGGTGCGCGACAAAGCGGCGGCAACCACCCGGCGCAACTACGTGCTGCGTGAGATGTATCAAAACGGGTATATCGACGTGGCCACGCTGGAAGCCGAGCAGGCAGCGCCGCTCAGAACCGTGCAAAACGGCGACTTCCCGTCATTCAAAGGGTCGCTGCCCCCGCGCGACTATTTCACGGATGAGATCCGTCGCCAGCTGTCGCGCAGTTTTGGGGAAGAAGAGTTTTTCGGGGGTGGCCTGTCGATCCGCGCCACCGCCGATCCCGAAATGCAAACTCAGGCCGCATCCGCGCTACAAGAAGCGCTGGAAGATTATGATCGCAGCCGTGGTGTTTGGCGCGGAACACGAAAATCTTTGCCCGAGGCGGATCTGGCCACAGAAGAGGTATGGCGCGCGGCCCTAGCAAACGTGCAAGTGCCCCGCGACGTCGCGGGCTGGTCGCCTGCTGTTGTGCTTGAGGTCGGAGAAAAAGACGCACGCATCGGCATTGAAGGCATTGCGGATGATGAGGACGGCCATTGGATTCCGGCAGAGGATGTAACCTGGGCGCGCAAACGGTTGGAAGACCGAAGTCTTGGCCCAAAGGCCAAACGTGCGCGTGATCTGGTATCGGTAGGTGATGTTGTGCTGGTTGCCGCCCTTGCCAATAAAGACGGCAGCTTCAAGCGCTGGTCACTGCGGCAGGTCCCGGAGGTTCAGGGCGGCTTCATGGCTATGGACGTCAATACCGGCCGGGTGATTGCGATGCAGGGCGGGTTTTCGTACCAATCTTCGGTCTTTAACCGCGCCACACAGGCGCAGCGTCAGCCCGGCTCTTCGTTCAAACCCTTTGTCTATGCAGCAGCACTCGACAGTGGATTCGCGCCTTCGACAATCATCGTCGATGCGCCGATTGAGGTGGATACACCGCAAGGGCTGTGGCGGCCCAAGAACGCATCAAACAAGTTCTATGGCCCCACGCCGATGCGTACGGGAATTGAACAGTCGCGCAATCTGATGACGGTTCGGATCGCGCAAGAAATTGGCATGCGGACGGTGGCAGGTTATGCCGAGCGCTTCGGCGTTTATGATCATCTTGATGCGTTCCTGGCCAATTCGCTTGGTGCGCAGGAAACCACGCTGTTCAAGATGGTGGCGGCCTATGCGATGTTTGCCAATGGCGGCGAGCGGGTGGAACCCACTTTGGTGGACCGCGTTCAGGATCGCTGGGGGCGCACCGTATACCGGCATGATCAGCGCAAATGCGATGATTGCCGCGTGGCAAGCCTGGATCCGGGTGTTGCCCCACGCATCACGTCAAACCGCGAACGGGTGATGGACGGGGTTACGGCCTATCAGCTCACGTCGATGCTTCAAGGGGTCGTGCAGCGTGGCTCAGGTTCAGGTGTGCGCCTTCCGGTGCCGACCGGAGGGAAAACAGGTACAACCAATGATGCGAAAGACGTTTGGTTTATTGGCTTTACGTCGAACATCGTTGCGGGATGCTACATGGGTTATGACCAACCGCGCACTTTGGGCAAAGGGGCCTATGGCGGTACGCTTTGCGTTCCGGTGTTCAATGCCTTTATGCAAGAGGCCGTGAAAAAATACGGCGGCGGCCAGTTCAAAGTGCCCGAAGGTGGGCATTTCATCAAGATCAACCGCTTTACCGGCGAACGTTTGCCCGATGATGTCTCGGGCGATTTTGTGCAATCCGAGTTCTTTCGTGATGGTGAGATCCCGATCTTTGGTATCGGCGCAATGGTTGATGGTGGATTTGCTATGGGCCAGAATCTGCCTCTGTTTGCCTATGGCGAACTTGGTGCGGATGAAGGCGGCACCGCGGTGACCACCTCAACCGGACAGACCAAGATCATCCCGAAGAAGGCGGATTTTGGCACGTTGAGTTCAGGCGGACTCTACTGACCTTTTAGCCGGGTGGGGGATCTGCCCCCAGGTGTGCGGGAACATCGGGCGCCCGCTCACAATGCACTTCGGCCAAGCAGAAACGGGCGCACGGCCTTGCCGGGCCGAAGCAGCTCGGCTATCACCCGGCGGGACGAACAAAAGGATGTGCGGGCATGCGCGCCGAGATCGAGAACATTGTTGAAGCGGTCACCAAATCGCTGAAGCTTCTGGGCCAGCGGATGGATTGGGAAACCGCGCCGCACCGCCTGGAAGAATTCAACGCGATGATTGAGGACGGTGATTTGTGGTCTGATCCGGCCCGCGCACAAAAATTGATGCGCGAACGCCAGATGCTGATGGATGCCGTCGAGACCTATAAGAAGATTGAACGCGAGTTGGCGGACAATGTTGAGTTGATTGAACTTGGCGAGGTTGAGGGCGACGAAGAGATTGTCGGCGAGGCCGAAGAAAGCCTGAAGGCGCTTAAGGAGTTTTCAGCGGCGAAAGAGCTTGAGGCGTTGCTGGACGGCGAGGCTGATGGCAACGATACCTTCCTTGAAATCAATGCAGGGGCCGGCGGCACAGAAAGCTGCGACTGGGCCAGCATGCTTGCGCGGATGTATGTTCGCTGGGCTGAGAAAAAGGGCTATAAGGTTGAGCTGATGAGTGAGAGCGCCGGGGAAGAAGCCGGTATCCGTTCCGCAGCCTACAAGGTCTCTGGCCCGAACGCTTATGGTTGGTTGAAATCGGAATCCGGTGTGCACCGGTTGGTGCGCATCTCTCCTTATGACAGTGCGGCGCGCCGCCATACGTCATTTTCATCAATCTGGGTCTATCCGGTTGTCGATGACAATATCGATATCGAAGTGGCCCCGAATGACATCCGCATCGATACCTACCGGTCGTCAGGTGCGGGCGGTCAGCACGTCAACACCACCGATTCCGCGGTGCGTATCACCCATATCCCCACCGGGATCGTGGTCACAAGCTCTGAAAAATCCCAGCACCAGAACCGCGACATTGCCATGAAAGCGCTGAAGTCGCGGCTTTATCAGATGGAGCTCGATCGCCGGAATGCAGCCATCAATGCCCAGCATGATGCCAAGGGTGATGCGGGTTGGGGCAATCAGATCCGGTCTTATGTGTTGCAGCCCTATCAGATGGTCAAGGATTTGCGCACCAGCCATGAAACCTCAGACACTCAAGGTGTACTTGACGGGGATCTGGATGCATTCATGGCGGCCACATTGGCGCTGGATGTATCGGGAAAAAGCCGTGCAGAAGCGCAGTCCGGCGAGTAGGCGCTAAACAAAGGCTGGCAGGCAAAAAAAGGGCGCTCGAAAAGCGCCCTTATAACTGTTTAGCGTGTCGGATCTGCGGTTACTTAACGGGCGCGGTTGCCGGTTTTGGCACAGCGCCTCCGCCTTGCGCCAACGGATCTTCCTGGCGCTGAACCGAGCCTTCGAAATGGGCGCCGCTTTCGATTGCGATGGTCTTGTGGATGATGTCGCCTTCCACCCGGGCCGTCGATGTCAAGCGCACTTTCAGTCCACGAACCCGGCCAATGACCCGGCCATTGACGACAACGTCGTCTGCGACAACCTCGCCCTTGATCGTCGCGGTTTCACCAACGGTCAGAAGATGGGCGCGGATATCGCCTTCCACGGTGCCTTCGACTTGAATATCACCAGTCGTCTTCAGGTTGCCGGTAATTGTAAGATCCGAAGACAGAACCGACGCGGGCGGCTTGGCCTTTGGGGCACCTGAACCGTAGTCGAACGCAGGTTTTGCGGTGACCTCTGTTGCCTTTGTGGCTTCGGGTTCGGCACCGGCTTTTGGTCCCGGCTCATTGATTCTGCTTTTAGAAAACATTTTTGGCCGCCTTGATAAACGTCATCGGGTTAACTGCATTGCCGTTCACACGCACTTCATAGTGCAGATGGGTGCCTGTGGAACGACCGGTATTCCCCATATCACAGATCCGATCCCCGCGCGAGACCCTTTGGCCTTTTTCAACCCGAACTTTCGACATATGGCCGTAGCGGGTTTCGATGCCGAACTCGTGGCGGATCCGAACCAGGTTGCCATAGCCCGATTGCCAGCCAGCGTGCACAACAACCCCGTCTGCGGTTGCATGGATCGGCGAGCCATGGGCGCCCGCAAAATCCGTGCCTTCATGCATGCGCCCCCAGCGCCGACCAAAACCAGATGTGTATCGGAAAGAGGTTTTGAGCGGGATCGCGAACGGCGCTTTTTCGACCGCAAGCCGATAGAGGTTCATCCGGTCGAGACCTTGCAAAATGCGTGATGCACGCTCGGCGTCAGGATCGCCCTTGGTATCCAACTGTGGCATCAATGGCCCCAGAGGGCCGCCTTGCCCGGAATACCCGCGCCGCACCTGTTCAATCAACTGATCGGGGTCAAGTCCGGCAGAAGTGAACATCTTGTCCAAGGGCGCCATCGATATGGTCACAGCTTCTTCCAGACTGGAGAAAATACCATCATGGCGTTCCTCCAGCAGCTTCATTTCATACGCAATCGCTTCTGCGTCCGCTTCGGCCGCGTCGGCAATGGTTGCCATTGCGTCGCGCTCTTGGGCGGTCCGGCCAAGGGCGGTCGTGACAAAGCCAAGCGTATCGGCCACATCGTCAAGGCTTGGTCCGTTTGCGCTTTGAGGATTTGGGCCTTCCGAGGCCGCAGCGACAAGGGCGTCTTTTTGTCGGCGGGCGGCATCGCGTTCCGTCATGGTGCGGCGCAATGTGGTCTGAATGACACCGAT
Organism: Albidovulum sp.; assembly: GCA_049646285.1. GTDB lineage: Bacteria > Pseudomonadota > Alphaproteobacteria > Rhodobacterales > Rhodobacteraceae > Albidovulum. The sequence goes on from JBARVN010000163.1 coordinate 17,522, forward strand.
CCCGGTTTCCAACTCCTTGCGCCGCTCTTCAGACGCCAGCAGAGCCGATTGCATTTTGGACACCTGCTCCAGCGCCAGAGTGAATCGTTCCTGCGCGGCAAGCGCCTCTTCGGCGCGCGCATCGCGTTCGGTGGACAGCGCATCAAGACGCGTTGTGTAGGCGGCCTGTTCCAGACGCGCCTGTTCGCGTGCCGTGCCAGAGCCGATGGAATCCATCAACAAAATGGCGGTGGCGACGATGCTCCAAGCCAGAACAATTGCGGTTCCGGTCAATGCAACGGCTTGCGTGGTTGGCTTCAGGCGTACAAAGCGGGTTTCATTGTCCGAGCGCAAAAACAGCCGCTGCTCGGGTAGCCGCCGTTCAAGGGCGTCATGAAGGCGGCTGATCAGGCGTCTGGGCACGCTTTCCCCACATTGGTTGTTTCAATAATTGCTGACCCCGTCCCCAAGGGTCTTGCCCAATGGGATTAACAACCATCCCCCTTCGCCGCAACTTCTTTGGACAGGGCGCCAAGACACCGGGCCATATCCCGCCCCTATCGGCAAAAATCCGCCGATCGAATGCGGGCGCTTTGGGATTATTATTATATTTCCTAGGGTTCAGCGAAAGCCTGCCGTGCCGAGGGCCTGCTTAACATCTTCGGCCAGTGGCCAGTAGAAATCTGGCGGGATGCCCGCTTCGGCGCGCTTCTCTTCATTGAATGGGGGTTTCAACTGGCCGTGAAAATAGCGGCGGACCAATGTGTGGAATTCGTCCTTTGGGTCCAGCCCATCGCGCCCACATATCCAGTTGAACCATTTCACACCATAGGCCACATGGCCGACCTCTTCGGCATAGATGATGCGCATGACCTCTGTTGCAGCCTCATCCTTGGCTTTGATGAACAGCTCAATCATTCCGGGAGACACATCAAGACCGCGCGCTTCCAGCACCATGGGCACCACGGCGAGACGGCCCAGGAAGTCATCTGCGGTATCTTCAGCGGCACGCCACATGAATGCATGCGCGGGCAGGGCGCCATAGTGGCTGCCCATCCCTTCAAGGCAATCGCAAAGCAGATTGAAATGCTTGGATTCTTCGTCAGCGGATTTCACCCAGTCATCGTAAAAGCCCAAGGGCATCGGGATGTCGGCAAAGCGCGCGATGATGTCCCAATGGAGATCAACCGCATTTAGCTCGATATGAGCGAGCGCGTGGATTAACGCAATGCGGCCTTGCAGCGAACCGGTACGGCGGCGAGGCATGTCACGCGGCTGCAGCAATTCAGGTGTCGTCGGCCGGGCAGGGCGCATGGGCGGCTTGGCATCCCCGATCGGCAACGGCTCACCCGCGTTGCGGGCTCTGCGCCATGTGGCGGCATGGGCGTGCGACAGGGCGGTTTTGGCGCGCCCGTCTGCCGTGGTCAGCACCGCAACGGCCATCTCGGTCAAGGTCAGGGTCATAGGGCGCGTGCCGCTGCCAATACCTCATCCGCGTGACCTTTTACCTTCACCTTCGGCCAGACATGGGCGATGCGACCCGCGCCATCAATCAAATAGCTGCGCCGCTCGATACCCATATAGGTCTTGCCGTACATGCTTTTCTCAACCCACGTGCCGTAACGCTCGCAGGTATCGCCCTCGGCGTCGGACGCGAGAATGACGCCCAGCCCGTGTTTGGCGGCGAATTTGTCGTGTTTTTTCGTCGTGTCTTTTGAAATTCCAATAACGGTCGTCCCGCTGGCCGCAAACTCAGCTTCCAGCCGCGTAAAGTCGAGTGCCTCGGTCGTGCAGCCCGGGGTGTCATCCTTGGGGTAGAAGTAAAGCACCACTTTGCCGGGGCAGAGCGCCGAAAGGCTGATCGTGCCTCCGCCATCGCGGGGCAGCGTGAAATCGGGTGCCATGTCGCCAATGTCGGCCATAGTATTCTCCTTGGGTGATCTGCATGAGCTTTGTGTTTTAATTCGCAGGGCGCAAAGATAAAGGAAAGGCTGCATCGTTTAGATCACGGTGCGAGGCCCAGTATGGCGGCGAAATGACCAAGACCGAGGATCAAAGGGCAAAACCAACCCGCATAATGCGGGCCAAGCGGGGTGGCATCTGGCTGATCTTGTCGTTTGTCGTGGCCCTTGTGGTTCTTGGGGTGGTGGGTTTGTCGGCAACAGGCAAGGTGATTCCCATGCCTGATTGGGCGGTCACCCGGATCGAAGCGCGGGCGAACAAGGTTCTGGCCGGCGCGGCAGCGGCGCGTATCGTGGCCGTGGACCTTTTGGTGGATGATCACTTTGTGCCGCATGTGCGCCTGAGCGGCGTTGAGCTGTATTCACCACGCGGCGCGCGGATCGCGGTTTTGCCAGAGCTGTTGGCCACGCTAAAGCCCGGACCGATATTGTCGGGGCGGGTTGAACCCAAAACTCTGACGCTCAAAGGTGCGCGCATCGCGCTCAGGCGGCTCTCAGACGGCAGTCTTGATCTTGATATGGGGTCGGATGCGGCAACCATCGGCTCTGTTCTGGGCCCCGCCGCCGCGATAAACGCCATTGATGAGGCATTTGCCCAACCAGTCTTGCGCGACATCGACAGCATCATCATTGACGGGCTGGAACTCGGCTTTGCTGATATGCGGTCAGGGCGGTCGTGGTCAGCGTCTGATGGTGGCCTTACGTTTCGTCAGGATGCAGAACAGATCGGTATCGATGTTTCGCTGACACTCGCCGAAGAAGGGCGCCCGCCAGCCTATGCCCAACTTACATTCAATTCAGCCAAAGGCTCGCCCGAGGCCACGCTAGAGGCCCGCGTGACAGATGTGTCGGCGCGGGATTTGGCGGCGCAATCGCCAGCCCTTGCGGTTCTTGGAGCGCTGAACGCACCCATTTCGGGTGCAATCCGCTCTTCCGTAGACGCCGAGGGACGGTTCGGGGCGTTGCACGCCACGCTTGATATTGGCGCAGGCGCTTTGCAGCCGAACCCTGACACCAAACCTGTCCCCTTTGATCGTGCCCGACTTGAGATGGAATACGCGCCAGAGGCAGGTCTGCTGACGGTGTCGGATATCTCGCTCGACAGCCGCGCCCTTCACGTGGCCGCGACCGCGAAGGCATGGGTGAAAGGCATTGAAGGCGGCTTGCCATCCTCTCTTGTAGGTCAGGTTCAGATCACGGATCTCAAGGCCGATCCCGAAGGGATCTTCACGGATCCTGTCGCGATCACGCAAGGGGCCGTGGATTTCCGGCTCAGGTTGGATCCGTTCACGCTTGATCTTGGACAAATGGTTTTGGTGGACGGTGAGGCCGGGCGGATATCGGCACGCGGTATGGTGCAGGCCGAACCCACTGGTTGGGCGGTGTCGCTCGATGTGGCTGTGAATGAGATTGAGAGTGATCGGCTTATGGCGCTCTGGCCGGTTGCCGCCGTGCCTAAAACCCGCGCTTGGCTGCAAGAAAACGTGGCGACGTCGGCCCTATATGATGTGAAGTCGGCATTCCGTGTCAGCCCGGATCAAGAACCGCGCTTTACCCTTGGCTATGCTTACCGCGATACCGAGGTGCGGGTGATCCGTACCTTGCCGCCCATTCAAAACGGTGCAGGCTATGCGACGATAACCGATAATGCCTATACGCTGGTCGTGGACCGGGGGCATGTCATTGCCCCCTCTGGCGGCACGATTGATGTTGCAGGCAGCGTCATGCGCATCCCCGACCTGCGCATCAAACCTGCCCCGGCAGAGGTGACACTGCGCACACGCTCGACCATCCCGGCGGCACTTTCGCTTTTGGACCAGCCGCCGTTTCAGTTTTTGTCAAAGGCCGGGCGGACGCCTGATATTGCCGACGGTCAGGCCGAGGTTGAAGCGGTGTTGCGGTTGTTGCTGGTAGACAAGATCGCCCCCGGAGATGTGAAGTATGATGTCAACGCAACGCTTACCGATGTTTCATCTGACCGGATTGTGCCCGGCCGGCTAATGACCGCGGGTGCTTTGAAACTGACAGCCAACCCGCGCGAGCTGCGGATATTCGGCCCGGCCACTGTGTCTGGCATTCCCGTTGAAGCAAGCTGGCGACAGGGGCTGGCGCCATCCGACAAGGGCAAAAGTCGTGTCTTTGCGCAGGTGGAATTGTCGCCGCGGTTTCTTGAGGCCTTCTCGATCACACTGCCCGAAGGCGCTGTGCGCGGCACAGGGCAAGCGGCGATCGACATCACGCTCGACAAGGATCAAGACGCGCAATTCAAGCTGAGTTCTGATCTTGCCGGTCTGACCCTCAGCATTCCCGAGATCGGGTGGTCCAAACCGGCGACTGTTGCTGGCCGATTGGATGTGCGGGGACGCCTTGGGAAGCCCGCGGCGATTGACCGGCTGGAGCTTGAGGGCAACGGGCTGTCGGTGGCGGGCAAGGTGGTTTTGCGCGGTGACGGCACGCTCGATCTTGTGCGGTTGGGGACGGCCAAATTGGGGGGCTGGTTCGACGGGGCAGTGGAACTGCAAGGCCGGGGCGCAGGGCAGCCAGTGGCGGTGGTTGTTGACGGGGGCAGTATTGATTTGCGCCGCGCGACTTTTGGTGCGGCGGGCAGCCCGCAAGCAGGCGCACCGCTTGCCGTAACGCTTGATCGGCTGCGGGTAACGGAAGGCATATCGCTCACTGGGTTTCGCGGAACATTTGACACCAAAGCCGGGCTGTCTGGCGGTTTTTCAGGAAGCGTAAACGGCGCCGCTCAGGTGCAGGGGCAGGTTGAGCCCGTCGGCAATCGTTCAGCGTTCCGAATTCGGGCTGAGGATGCGGGAGCAGCCCTTCGGGCAGCGGGGATCTATGGCAATGCCGTTGGCGGGGCACTGGATCTTCAGCTTCGCCAAGTGGGCGGGCCGGGCAATTACGCAGGATCTGCCGGGGTTACGTCTGTCCGCGTCACCGGGGCCTCGGCTCTGGCCGAGCTGTTGAACGCGATCTCGGTGGTCGGTTTGCTCAATCAACTCAACGGCGCCGGGATCTTGTTTTCAAATGTCACTGCGGATTTGCGCATCACGCCTGATCAGGTCGAGATCAGCAACGGTGCCGCGACCGGCCCGTCGTTGGGTGTTTCTGCCGCGGGCCTTTTCGTGACCGGAACGCAAAGCCTTGATATTCAAGGCACGATATCACCCATCTATGCATTGAACGGCGTCGGGCAAATTTTTTCAAAGAAGGGCGAAGGGTTGTTTGGTTTCAACTATAGTATGACCGGATCGGCGGCCGACCCTGACATCAGCGTCAACCCGCTTTCGATTCTGACGCCGGGAATGTTTCGCAACATTTTTCGGTCAAACCCACCTGAGCTTGACCAATGAACCTGAGCGATTTTGATTTCGATCTGCCCGAAGTGTTGATTGCAACCAGACCTGCGCGCCCGCGCGGATCAGCGCGCCTGTTGGTGGCCGAGGGGCAGAAGACGCGTGATCTTCGCGTGTCGGATCTGCCGGATCTGTTCCAGGCAGGCGACCGTTTGATCCTGAACGACACCAAGGTTATCCCGGCGCGGCTTTCCGGGGTGCGTCACAGGCAGACAGGGCAGGGCGAGGCCGTGGCGCGCATTGAGGTCACGCTGTTAGAACCGCAGATCGACGGCGATTGGGCGGCGCTGATCAAACCTTTGCGAAAAGTGAAGCTGCGGGAGACCATCGTTTTTTCGGATCGCCTAAGTGCCGATGTGGTCCAAATCGCAGATGGGCAGGCAAGGCTGCGGTTCAACTTGTCAGGGTCCGATTTCGACGACGCGCTGGGCGAGGCGGGTGACATGCCGCTTCCCCCCTATATCGCGGCCCTTCGCACCCCCGATGCGCAAGACCGGGATGACTATCAAACCGTCTTTGCCCGTAACTCAGGTGCTGTGGCGGCGCCTACAGCGTCACTCCATTTCGACAACATGCTGTTGGCCGAGCTTGCAGCCAAGGGCGTTCAATTTACGCATGTCACGCTCCATGTGGGTGCAGGTACGTTTTTGCCCGTCAAGGTCGAAGACGTGACCACCCACCGCATGCACGCCGAATGGGGTGAGGTCACCAGGGTCGCCGCGGATGAGATAAATGACACCCGCGCAAATGGCGGGCGCGTGATCCCGGTCGGCACAACAGCGCTTAGGCTTATTGAAAGTGCGGCGGACGCACAGGGACAGATGCAGCCCTGGCAGGGGCCTACGGATATCTTTATTTATCCGGGCTATAGGTTTCGGATTGCTGACGGGTTGATGACCAATTTCCATCTTCCGAAATCGACATTGCTAATGCTCGTGTCGGCGCTTATGGGGGCTGATCGCATCAAAGAAATCTACGCGCATGCCATTGCCACAGGGTACCGGTTCTTTTCTTATGGCGACGCGTCACTTCTTTTGCCCAAAGGGCGCAATTTGTCTGCATCCGGTCGGGAAACCGGCTGACACTCTCACATGGTTGCCTATTGTTGGCACCTTAAGACCTGAAAGATCTCTATCATGCTAACCGTGTTACGAAACTCCTGGGCGTTGCTTTTGGGGATCATGCTGTTGATGGTTGGCAATGGTGTGCAAGGCACATTGTTGGGCATCCGGGGGGGGATTGAAGGGTTCACGACGCTTCAGATGTCCTTCGTGATGTCGGCCTACTTTTTAGGGTTTCTCTTCGGCTCGCGGATGACGCCGGACATGATCCGACGCGTCGGGCATGTGCGGGTCTTTGCGGCGCTTGGCTCGATGATCTCGGCGGTTCTTGTGGCCTATGCCGTGGCACCGGACTGGATTGTCTGGATCTTGATGCGGGTCATCATCGGGTTTTCCTTCTCAGGTGTTTATATCACCGCCGAAAGCTGGCTGAACAACGCCTCGACCAATGAAACACGGGGTCAGGCGCTGTCGCTTTACATGATCATGCAGATGACCGGGATCGTGATCAGCCAGGGGCTTTTGAACATTGGTGACCCGTCGGGCTATATCTTGTTTGTTATCCCGTCGATTCTGGTCTCTGTTGCCTTTACGCCGATCCTTTTGTCGGTCAGCCCGGCGCCAGCCTTTGAAACCACGAAACCGCTTAGTTTTCGCGAGCTTTACCGGGCATCGCCACTGGGCTGCGTCGGCATGTTTTTGCTGGGCGGGGTATTTTCTGCGCAGTTTGGCATGTCGGCTGTCTGGGGGGTGGCCGAAGGGTTGTCGGTCAAGGAAATCTCGATTTTCGTGGCGGCAATCTATGTCGGTGGCATGGTTTTTCAATATCCGATTGGCTGGGCTTCGGATCGGATCGGGCGGCGCCACCTGGTTCTTGGGCTGTCTATCGTTGGGGCTGTGGCGCTTCTGGCGGCGGCATTTATCCCGATGGGCTTTTCCATGCTCTTGATCGTTGCAGCTTTGATGGGCGGGGTTTCCAACCCGCTTTATTCGCTGCTGGTGGCCTATACGAACGACTTTCTTGATGGATCAGATATGCCGGCCGCTGCCGCCGGGCTGATTTTCATCAACGGCTTGGGCGCGATTACGGGCCCGGTGATCACCGGCTGGGTGATGGGATTGATGGGGCCACGCGGATATTTCTTGTTCATGGGCCTCTTGTTGGTGGCGCTTGCGGGCTATGCCGGGTGGCGGATGACACGGCGCAAGGTTGACATGGCGGATCAAACTGGCGGCTATACGCCGATTTCTCCGACAGCAAGCTCACTGGCGGTCGAACTTGCCCTGGAAGCCGCGCATGAGGATGGACCTACCGAATAATTGCCGGCCGGGCTGGCGTTTTTGCACGGTTCCTGCAACTCTCATCCTCAGGGGATAGCGAGAGAGGAGCGTTGCCATGGCCACGCCCGACGAGATTGTAAAATTCTGGGTGCATGAGGTCGGCGTTGCTGGCTGGTATGCGGTCAATGCCAAAGTCGATCAAAATATCCGCGACCGGTTCGGTTCGGATTGGGAAGCCGCCCGTCAGGGGGAACGGGGAATATGGTGCACCGGACCCGAAGGGGTTTTGGCATTCCTGATCCTGACGGACCAGTTCCCGCGCAACATGTTTCGTGGCGATGCGCAGGCCTTCGCAACAGACGCGCGTGCCCGCGCGGCCGCCGATGAGGCGATTGCGCATGGTTGGGATGTCTTGATTGACGAGCCAGAGCGACAGTTCTTTTACCTGCCGCTGATGCATTCCGAAGATCCGGCCGATCAGGATCGCTGCATCGCGCTGATGGAAAGCTCGCTGCCCGAATCCGCGGCTGGCAATCTGCCCCATGCTCATGCACATCGTGAAATCATCCGTCGCTTCGGGCGGTTTCCGTACCGAAACGATGCGTTGGGCCGAAAAACCACAAACGAAGAGACCGCGTTCATGGAGAACGGTGGCTATGGCGCAATTTTGCGGGAACTCGGATCGGCCTAGCCATGCACCAGATGCATGCCGCTACGGCGGCGGCCATATTGTTCGACGCCAAAAAATAGTTTAATGGCAAACTACTTTTGTTGAGGGAGGCAAGACATGGCTGCAAAGAGTTTTGATATGATCGTGATCGGCGCAGGACCCGGTGGGTATGTTGCGGCGATCCGAGGGGCTCAGCTCGGGTTGAGCGTTGCCATCGTTGAACGGGAATCCCTGGGTGGGATCTGCCTGAATTGGGGCTGTATCCCAACAAAGGCACTTCTGCGTTCAGCCGAGGTGTTTCACCTGATGCACCGGGCGAAAGAATTTGGGCTTAAAGCCGATGGAATCGGCTACGATCTGGATGCGGTTGTCGCGCGGTCCCGCGGCGTGGCCAAGCAGCTTTCAGGCGGCATCGGCCATTTGATGAAAAAGAACAAGATCACGGTTTTCATGGGTGACGCTACGGTTTTAGCCAAAAACAAAGTCTCCGTGAAAACCGACAAGGGCAGCGAAGAGTTGTCTGCGAAATCCATCGTACTGGCCACCGGGGCGCGTGCGCGCGAATTGCCTGGGCTTGAAGCAGACGGCGATCTGGTCTGGACCTACCGCCATGCGCTGCAACCAAAACGAATGCCGAAAAAGCTTCTGGTCATCGGGTCCGGTGCGATCGGCATTGAATTTGCAAGCTTCTTCAACACGTTGGGTGCAGATACCACTGTTGTCGAGGTGATGGATCGGGTGTTACCGGTCGAAGATGCCGAAATCTCAGCCTTCGCAAAAAAGGCCTTTGTCAAACAAGGCATGAAGATCATGGAGAAATCCGCGGTCAAAAAGCTGGACCGGGCCAAGGGTAAGGTAACGGCCCATATCGAAACCGGCGGCAAGACCGAGATGATGGAGTTTGACACGGTTATCTCTGCGGTTGGCATTGTCGGAAATATCGAAAACCTGGGCCTCGAAGCGCTTGGTGTCAAAATTGACCGCACGCATGTCGTGACAGATGAATTTTGCCGGACCGGGGTCGACGGTCTTTACGCCATCGGCGATATCGCCGGTGCCCCATGGCTTGCACACAAGGCCAGCCATGAAGGTGTGATGGTGGCGGAACTGATCGCGGGTGGGCACCCCCATGCGATCAAACCGAACTCCATTGCGGGCTGTACCTACTGTCACCCACAGGTGGCGTCCGTCGGATTGACCGAAGCGAAAGCCAAAGAGGCCGGGCATGAGATCAAGGTCGGCCGCTTCCCGTTCATCGGCAACGGCAAGGCGATTGCGCTTGGCGAAGCAGAAGGCATGATCAAAACCGTCTTTGACGCAAAAACCGGCGAGCTTTTGGGCGCACATATGATCGGTGCTGAAGTCACCGAATTGATCCAAGGCTACGTCATCGGCCGCACGCTTGAAACGACGGAAGAAGATCTGATGAACACCGTCTTTCCGCATCCGACCCTCAGCGAGATGATGCACGAATCCGTGCTCGACGCTTACGGTCGGGCGCTGCACATGTGATCTGACACACGCCCTTCTTCTGTTTCGAAATACCTCGGGGGTCCGGGGGCAGCGCCCC
>JBARVN010000164.1:0-3883 GCA_049646285.1 Albidovulum sp.
TCGGCAACCGCCGGGTGCGTTCGGTCGGCGAGCTGATGGAAAACCAGTACCGCGTCGGCCTCCTGCGTATGGAGCGCGCGATCAAGGAGCGGATGTCCTCGGTCGAGATCGACACGGTCATGCCGCAAGATCTGATCAATGCGAAACCGGCAGCCGCAGCGGTGCGCGAATTCTTCGGCTCTTCGCAGCTGTCGCAGTTCATGGACCAGACCAACCCCCTGTCGGAAGTGACGCACAAGCGCCGCCTTTCCGCACTTGGGCCGGGCGGTCTGACCCGCGAACGCGCAGGGTTTGCGGTGCGCGACGTTCACCCGACCCATTATGGCCGGATGTGCCCGATTGAAACGCCGGAAGGCCCGAATATCGGTCTGATCAACTCGCTCGCCACGTTCGCGCGGGTGAACAAATATGGCTTCATCGAAACCCCCTACCGCGTCGTCAAGGACGGGCAGGTTACGGATGAAGTCCACTACATGTCCGCCACCGAAGAGATGCGTCACACGGTCGCTCAGGCCAACGCGCAGCTTGATGAGAACGGTAAGTTCAAGAACGACCTTGTCTCGACCCGTCAATCGGGTGAATTCATGTTGAATTCCCCCGATGTGGTCGACCTCATCGACGTCAGCCCGAAACAGCTGGTTTCGGTCGCGGCCTCGCTGATCCCGTTCCTTGAGAACGACGACGCGAACCGGGCGCTGATGGGCTCGAACATGCAACGTCAGGCTGTGCCACTGTTGCAAGCGGATGCGCCTTTCGTCGGCACCGGGATTGAGGCTGTCGTGGCCGAAGATTCGGGGGCGGCGATCATGGCCAAGCGGGGCGGTATCATCGACCAAGTTGATGCGACCCGTATTGTTGTGCGTGCCACCGAAGATCTGGAAATGGGTGATGCGGGCGTCGATATCTACCGCTTGCGCAAGTTCCAGCGCTCTAACCAGAATACCTGTATTAACCAGAAGCCTCTGGTGAAGGTGGGTGACAAGGTTACCAAGAACGAGGTCATCGCAGATGGTCCCTCGACGGATATGGGGGAACTGGCGCTTGGTAAGAACGTCATCGTCGCCTTTATGCCGTGGAACGGCTATAACTACGAAGACTCGATCCTGATTTCCGAGCGGATCGTCAAGGATGACGTCTTCACCTCGATCCATATCGAGGAATATGAAGTAGCCGCCCGTGACACCAAGCTTGGGCCAGAAGAGATTACCCGCGATATCCCGAATGTCGGCGAGGAAGCGCTGCGCAACCTCGACGAGGCAGGTATCGTCTATATCGGCGCTGAAGTGGGCCCGGCCGATATCCTCGTGGGCAAGATCACACCGAAGGGCGAAAGCCCGATGACGCCGGAAGAAAAGCTTCTGCGCGCTATTTTCGGTGAAAAGGCATCGGATGTGCGCGACACATCGCTGCGTCTGCCACCGGGTGATTTCGGTACTGTTGTCGAAGTGCGCGTCTTCAACCGCCACGGTGTGGACAAAGACGAACGCGCGCTGCAGATCGAGCGCGAAGAAGTCGAACGTCTGGCCCGTGACCGTGACGATGAGCAGGCGATTTTGGAGCGCAACATCTATGCGCGCCTTAAGTCGATGATCATCGGCAAGGTTGCGGTGAAGGGCCCCAAAGGCATCAAGCCAAACGCCATGATCGACGACGAACTGCTTGAAAGCCTGAGCCACGGCCAATGGTGGCAGCTGGCGCTGGGTGACGAAAAAGACGCACAGAATGTCGAAGCCCTGAACTCTCAGTTCGATGCGCAAAAGCGCACGTTGGAACTGCGGTTTGAAGACAAAGTTGAAAAAGTCCGTCGCGGCGATGATCTGCCGCCGGGTGTGATGAAGATGGTCAAAGTGTTCGTGGCGGTGAAGCGCAAGCTGCAACCGGGCGACAAGATGGCCGGTCGTCACGGCAACAAGGGCGTTGTGTCGAAAGTGGTGCCGGTTGAGGATATGCCGTTCCTCGCAGATGGCACCGCAGTTGACATGTGCCTTAACCCCTTGGGCGTGCCCAGCCGGATGAACGTCGGTCAGATTCTTGAAACCCATATGGGTTGGGCCGCACGTGCGCTTGGTTTGAAGATCGACGACGCGCTTCAGGATTATCGTCGTACTGGCGATATGACCCCGGTGCGCGAAGCGCTTCGGATCGGCTATGGTGATGACGTCTATGACGCGGCCTTTGCCCCGATGGACGAAGAACATCTGCTGGAAAGTGCCGATGTGGTGAAGCGTGGCGTGCCGATCGCAACGCCGGTCTTCGACGGTGCCAAAGAAGCGGATGTCAACGATGCGCTGACCCGGGCGGGCTTTGATACGTCCGGCCAGTCTGATCTGTTTGATGGCCGTACGGGCGAGCAGTTCGCACGGAAGGTCACCGTGGGTGTGAAGTATCTGTTGAAACTTCATCACCTTGTCGACGACAAGATCCACGCGCGGTCTACCGGGCCTTACAGCCTTGTCACGCAGCAGCCTTTGGGTGGTAAAGCCCAGTTCGGCGGCCAGCGTTTCGGGGAAATGGAAGTCTGGGCGTTGGAAGCTTACGGCGCCGCCTACACGCTGCAAGAGATGCTTACAGTCAAGTCGGATGACGTGGCAGGCCGGACCAAGGTCTATGAAAGCATCGTCAAGGGCGAGGACAACTTTGAAGCGGGCATCCCCGAAAGCTTCAACGTTCTTGTCAAGGAAGTGCGTGGCCTCGGCCTTAACATGGAACTCCTGGATGCGGAGGAGGAGTGAGGGCGGTCATCGCCCCCACTTTCCCATCCCCTGATATGAAGGACGCAAGATGAACCAGGAACTTAGCACCAACCCGTTCAACCCGCTGGTTGCCCCGAAGCAATTCGACGAGATCAAAATCTCGCTCGCATCGCCGGAACGTATTCTCAGCTGGTCCTACGGTGAGATCAAAAAACCCGAGACGATCAATTACCGCACGTTCAAGCCTGAGCGTGACGGGTTGTTCTGCGCGCGCATCTTTGGACCGATCAAGGACTATGAATGTCTTTGCGGCAAATACAAGCGCATGAAGTATCGCGGCGTTGTCTGCGAAAAATGCGGTGTTGAAGTCACGCTCCAGAAGGTGCGGCGCGAGCGGATGGGCCATATCGAATTGGCCGCCCCTGTCGCCCACATCTGGTTCTTGAAGTCATTGCCGTCGCGCATCGGCCTTATGCTTGACATGACCTTGCGTGATCTTGAGCGCATTCTCTACTTTGAGAACTATGTTGTGATCGAGCCGGGTCTGACAGATCTGACTTACGGCCAGCTGATGACCGAAGAGGATTTCCTCGACGCTCAGGATCAGTATGGGTCGGACGCATTCACCGCCAACATTGGTGCCGAAGCGATCCGCGAAATGCTGGCCGCTATCGATCTTGAAGCCACAGCCGAACATCTGCGGGAAGAACTGAAGGTCGCAACGGGCGAGCTGAAGCCGAAGAAGATCATCAAGCGTTTGAAGATCGTCGAGAACTTCCTTGAATCCGGCAACCGCCCGGAGTGGATGGTTCTGACCGTGGTTCCGGTCATCCCGCCAGAGCTGCGCCCCTTGGTGCCGCTTGACGGCGGCCGTTTCGCCACTTCGGATCTTAACGATCTTTATCGCCGGGTCATCAACCGTAACAACCGTCTGAAGCGCCTGATCGAGCTGCGTGCGCCCGATATCATCGTGCGTAACGAGAAGCGGATGTTGCAGGAATCTGTCGATGCCTTGTTCGACAACGGCCGTCGTGGCCGCGTCATCACGGGTGCCAACAAGCGGCCGCTGAAGTCGCTTTCGGATATGCTCAAGGGCAAGCAGGGCCGCTTCCGCCAGAACCTTCTGGGTAAGCGCGTCGACTTCTCGGGTCGTTCGGTCATTGTGACCGGTCCGGAACTCAAGCTGCATC
>JBARVN010000165.1:0-17601 GCA_049646285.1 Albidovulum sp.
CTTCCGGGGTTCAACAACACGCTTTGTCTCTCGCCGGCGCTGATTGCCTCGGCTGATGATATCGACGAAATCACCGGTGCCATCGACAAAGCGCTGACCCGCGTTTTCAACTGACGCCGATGCTTAAGGCCTTTGGCCTTCGATCTGACCAATGAGCTTGCGAAAACACCCCGGTTTCTTTGAAGCCGGGGTGTTTTTCTTACTTATGAAAGCTTTGGCCGGATTTAGCGGCTCCAGATCTCGAACCGTTGCGTGGTCTTGGACAAATGGTATTTTGCAAGAATGGTTTGCCAGCGTGGATCTTTCCCCAGAAAATCGTACCAAGTAAACGCGGGGTCTTCGATGTAGCCCGAGTGTCTATCGATGACGAGAATTGCCGGCTGATATTTGGCAATGTCTGCCAGGTTTTCGGTCCGGCTGCGATTGGCGATGCCGGTCAGACGCGCACAAAGGGCGGGGTCAGCGCCACAGTCGGCGCGTCGAAGCCCGTTTACAACGCCCGGCACCATCCAGTTTCCCGGATACCGGCTGGCCCATTTGGCCCCAAGTGCCAAGGCAACCGGTGGGCCTGCGTGGACATAGGTTGACACAACAAGCACATGGTCCGGTGGCGGAAGGCTCGATATGGCTCTGATAAGGTCTTCAACAGCGGGCACGCCGTAAAAGCCACTTTGCACGCTGGTCCACAGAACCACTGAAACCGCGCCTAAGCATCCGACGACCAACGGGGTGATCCGGTCGGCATGAAGGATGATCCAAATACCTGCCATGATGGCAAAGGCATTGAACGGGATAATATGGTAACCAAACCCTGTCCATTGCATGAGATAGCATAACATTCCTGCTACGGCCGCTGACACGAATACTTGGGTCCCCGCAGGCGCCGTCTTGGTGACGAGCATCGTCGCTCCGACCACGGCGAAGGGCAGGAGCGTCACGGCAAGTCGAAACAGGACGGCATCACCGGTCCCGCCTATGGAGCCGTAGACCTGTCTTGTGAGTGGGATGACGTCGCTGAAGTATTCGGGATGAAGACCGTAAACTGCGATCAGGTAAATGAACCCGACGCTGAACATCGTTATGTTTGACAGCGCCAGCACCGGGCGAAGGGACCGGGTCCGCAAGATGTGGCCACAGGTGACCAAAATGGGAAATAGAATAAAATGCGGTTTCAGGCAGATGCCGAGTGCCGCAAATACGGCACAGGCAACGACGCCGCGCCGTAATCTTTTGGGGCTACCCGCAATCTCCGCGAGCAGCCAGGGCGCAATGAACACCACCAACATATGTTCACGCTGACCAATGTCTCCAAGGGCCGGGATGATGAGAGCAACACCAAGACCAATCAAAAAGCACATCCTGCGCGGCAGCGGTAACAGTGCTTTTTCGGACAAGAGCGCCCAGCTCCAGAACAGGCTTACGAAGATCAGTGCGCACACCACCAGATACTGTGCATTGGTGTCGGAAATCCCAAAGAAGTTCGCCAAAAGGATCGGAGGTACAGTGTAGTAGTAATTCAGCGGCGGGTTCACTTCAGAAAAGTCGACGTAGGGCCGCGCGCCATCCAACCACTCGCGGGTGGCGAGCAAGTACCAGGCCGTGTCGTGGTTGATCATGCGCCCCCACAAGGCCGCAAGCAGCCCCACCGCAATCAATAACGACAGACCTGCACCGATGGTGTGCAGCCCCGTTTTTGTGAGGCTGCTGGCCGTATTGGGTTGGCGCTTTGCGTTGTCAGGCAGTGTCAGATCCACATCGGCAACCCTATTTCGAACAATCTTTTGGCAATGCGACACAGGCGCAGCTTGATGTGGCGACAATGTGGAGGTCTTCGGGCCATTTAGAAGCGGAATGGAAACGAATGGAGTTGGTTGGGTTTTCGACCTGAGGCGCGCGCGCCTGCATAGACATGGCTTGACTGTGGTACAGGTTTTGCGCTTTTTGATCGTAAGTCCAGTTTAGGCGTGTATAAGGCCAGATATGCCAATCCCCGCAGAATCCTTCTTTCTCGTTGCCGGAACAAACGGCACGCTTCAGCAGCAGATCCAGCAATTGGTGGCCGAAGGGATCTTGCGGGGCCGGTTTCGACCCGGTGAAAAACTGCCATCAAGCCGCCGTCTGGCCCTGCATCTGGGTGTGAGCCGTATCACTGTAACACTGGCTTATACCGAGCTTGTTTCGGGTGATTATCTGACATCCCGCGGGCGGTCCGGTTACTTCGTCTCGCAAACCGCGCCTGGCAAGCATGGGTTCGTTATCCCGCAACGACCCAAGAATGACAGTGTCGACTGGGAAAGTATCGTCAGCCGCCGTTTTTCGCGCCATGAGCTGCCCGCCAAGCCGCAGGACTGGCACAGCTATCCTTATCCCTTCATCTACGGGCAGGCAGATTCGTCACTGTTCGACCATCAAAACTGGCGGCAATGCGCGCTGAGGGCGCTTGGTAAGCGCGACTTCGAAGTGCTTACGGATGATTTTTATGAGCGTGATGATCCGATGCTGATCGAATACATCATGCGCTCGATCCTGCCGCGGCGGGGGATCTCAGCGCGGCCTGAAGAGATATTGCTGACCATGGGTGCACAAAACGCGCTTTGGATCGCGGCTCAGGTTTTGCTGGCGCCGGGCAGCAAGGCAGTCGTGGAAAACCCATGCTATCCGGGGTTGCGAGCCCTTCTTAACCAGATCGGTGCTGATGTTGCCCCGGTCGATGTCGATGAAAAAGGCCTGCCCCCTGATCAACTGCCGCAGGGTGTGCATGCGGTCTTTACCACGGCCAGCCACCATTGCCCAACCAATGCGACGATGCCTGTTGATCGGCGCTCGGCGTTGCTGGCGCGAGCGCATGACGAGAATTTTCTGATCGTCGAGGATGATTATGAATTCGAGATGTCATTTCTGAAACCGGCCTCTCCGGCGCTGAAATCCCTCGATCAGGAGGGGCGGGTGATTTATGTCGGATCCTTTTCCAAGTCGTTATTTCCGGGGTTGCGTCTGGGCTACATCGTCGCCTCCGAGGCCTTCATCCGCGAGGCGCGGGCGCTGAGGGCCGCAATGTTGCGCCACGCGCCGGGACATATTCAGCGCACAACGGCCTATTTTCTGTCGCTTGGCCACTATGATGCGCTGATTAACCGACTTAATCAGGCATATAAACGCCGCCGAACCACGATGGATGACGCGATCCGAAGCCATGGGCTTGAGATTGCGGGGCAGGGGTCCTTTGGCGGATCAAGTTTTTGGATGCGCGCACCTGCGCATGTTGACACCGATCTTCTGGCCGCCCGTCTGAGGCCAAAAGGCGTGCTGATTGAACCGGGGCGGGTGTTCTTTTCTCCCGGCACCGCGCCCAGAAATTACTACCGTCTGGCGTATTCTTCGATCTCCCAGGCGCGCATTCCGGAAGGTATTGCGTTGATCGCAGAGGCATTGAAGTGATCTGGACCTAGCTAGGCGCGCAAACTGGCCCTAAGACAGGACCGAACTCCACCGTAAAACCACGACGGAAACGGGGCGTCACGCCCACTGTGGATCAATTTAGTTCAAGGAAATACGCCATGAAAATGACCACCGAAGAAGCCTTTGTAAAAGTCCTGCAAATGCACGGTGTTGAACACGCATTCGGGATCATTGGATCGGCGATGATGCCCATTTCGGATATCTTCGGGCAGGCCGGCATTACGTTCTGGGACTGCGCACATGAAGGGTCCGGCGGTATGATGGCCGATGGCTACACCCGTGCGACTGGCAAGATGTCGATGATGATCGCGCAGAACGGTCCCGGTATTGCCAATTTCGTGACCGCCGTGAAGACCGCCTATTGGAACCACACGCCGGTTTTGCTGGTGACACCGCAGGCTGCCAACAAGACCATCGGTCAGGGCGGCTTTCAGGAAATCGAACAGATGAACATGTTCGCCGACTGTGTAGCTTACCAAGAAGAAGTGCGCGACCCGAGCCGTGTTGCCGAAGTGTTGAACCGAGTGATCTTGCAAGCCAAGCGCGCCTCGGCACCTGCCCAGATCAACGTGCCACGCGATTTCTGGACCCAGGTCATCGATATTGAATTGCCGCAGATTGTTGAATTTGAGCGCCCGGGCGGCGGCGATGATGCACTGGCCAAAGCAGCTGAGCTTCTGTCCAACGCCAAGTTTCCGGTTATCTTGAACGGTGCGGGCGTGGTCTTGGGCGGCGCCATCGGCGACTCGATGAAACTGGCCGAGCGGCTTGATGCGCCGGTCTGTGTTGGCTACCAGCACAACGACGCCTTCCCCGGCTCGCACCCGCTTTTTGCAGGCCCCCTTGGCTATAACGGTTCCAAGGCGGCGATGGAGCTGATCTCCAAGGCCGATGTGGTGCTTGCCCTTGGCACCCGTTTGAACCCGTTTTCCACGCTGCCGGGCTACGGCATTGATTACTGGCCGACGAAAGCGGCGGTCATTCAGGTTGATATCAATGCAGACCGCATCGGCCTGACAAAGAAAGTGACCGTCGGTATCATCGGCGACGCCAAGAAGGTCGCCAACTCGATCCTTGAGAAACTGTCGGACAATGCAGGCGATGCCGGCCGTGCTGATCGTAAAAACCTGATTGCCACGACGAAATCCGCCTGGGCGCAGGAGCTGACCTCGCTGGATCATGAGCAAGACGATCCGGGCACGACATGGAACGAGCGCGCGCGCAACGCCAAGCCGGACTGGCTAAGCCCGCGCAAAGCATGGCGCGCCATTCAGTCGGCTTTGCCAAAGAACGCGATCATCTCATCCGATATCGGCAATAACTGTGCCATCGGCAACGCCTACCCGTCCTTTGAAGAGGGTCGCAAATATCTGGCGCCAGGCCTTTTTGGTCCTTGCGGCTACGGTTTGCCCTCTGTCGTTGGTGCCAAGATCGGCTGCCCGGATGTACCGGTTGTTGGCTTCTCTGGCGATGGCGCTTTCGGTATTGCGGTTACCGAGCTGACCGCGATCGGGCGCGAAGAATGGCCCGCCGTCACCCAGATCGTGTTTCGCAACTACCAGTGGGGTGCGGAAAAGCGCAACTCGACGCTGTGGTATGAAGATAACTTCGTCGGCACCGAACTTGATACGCAAGTGTCCTATGCCGGTATCGCCAAGGCTTGCGGATTGCACGGTGTCGTTGCCCGAACGATGGATGAGTTGACAGCAGCCCTGCACAAGGCGATCGAGGATCAGATGAAGCATGGCAAAACCACGCTGATCGAAGCCATGATCAATCAGGAACTGGGTGAACCCTTCCGCCGCGACGCGATGAAAAAGCCAGTGGCAGTGGCCGGAATCAACAAAGCCGATATGCGCCCGCAAAAAGGGGCGTGATGACACTGCCGTTCGATCTTGGGGCGGGGGCAGGCCTGTGGCTTGCCTTCGCTTTCTTCACGGCGGCTTTTGTGCGCGGCTATTCGGGGTTCGGGTTTTCCGCTCTGGTGGTCGCGTCATCCGCTCTGGTGACAAATCCGGTCTTTCTTGTGCCTGTCGTTGTGGTGGCCGAAGTTGCCATGACGTTGATGCAAGCGCGCGGTGTCGCCAGACAGATCGACTGGCGACGCGTGTTATCGATGCTGGCGGGGGCGGCAGTGATCATGCCGGTTTCAATTACACTTCTGGCCCGTGTCGGTGAAGATCAGGCGCGGCTGGCCATCTCGGCGATGATCCTTTTGATGGCGCTTGTGTTGTTGACCGGGTGGACGTTGCACCGAAAAATCGGCGTGGTCGGACATGCGGGCGTAGGCATGGTTTCAGGCTTTGCCAACGGTGCGGCGGTCGGCGGCTTGCCGGTTGCGGCCTTTATGGCTGCGCAACCGATCCCGGCGACTGTCTTTCGCGCGACGATGGTGGGGTATCTGACGGCCATCGACATTGTGGCGCTGCCGATCATGTGGGCGAACGGGTTGGTGGCACAAGATACCTTTGTCACACTTGGCCTTGCGGCGCCTTTTTTGATGGCGGGCATTTGGCTGGGCGGACGACGGTTTATCGCGGCATCTCCGCAAAGCTTCAGGCGCGTCGCGATCATGCTTCTGATCGGGTTGTCCGTCCTGGGGTTGGCACGATCTTTGTTTTGAGGGGAAGAAACGAATGAGTGTTCGCGATCGCCTTTTTAAAGCAGCGCGTGGCGCAGATAAATGCATTGCACTCAGCGAAGGGGCTGACCCGCGCATTGTCACGGCCGCCTTGAATGCCGTTGCCACGGGCATCGCCCGGATAATTCTGGTTGGCGACAGGGGGGCCGTTCAGTCCGAGCTTGCCAGCCAAGGCGGTGCCGAGGGGGCAAGCCTTGCCATTCATGATCCTGCGACATCACTTCATTCTCACTCTCTGGCATCCGCGTATTTTGAACTGCGCAAGCACAAGGGCATGACCGAAGACAAGGCCGCTGAGGCTGTTCGTCAGCCCCTTACCTACGCGGCGATGCTGGTCCGTCAGGGGCATGCAGACGGTACCGTTGGCGGCGCCGTTGCAACGACTGCCGACACTGTTCGCGCCGCCATCCAATGCATCGGAAAAGCCAAGGGCGAAGCTTTGGTTTCGTCCTTCTTTCTGATGATCATGGATCAGCCACATCACCCGGTCGAGGGGGCCGTCATCTTTGCTGATTGTGGTTTGGTTGTTGATCCTGATGCGGCCGAACTTGCGGCGATCGCCGCACAATCAGCGCGCTCCTTCACGGCCCTGACGGGGGAAGAGCCGCGCGTGGCCATGCTGTCCTTCTCGACCAAAGGCAGTGCGCGCCACCCGGCGGCAACAAAGATGATTGAGGCGACCGCTCTGGTTCGTGCCGAGAACCCCAACTTGATTGTGGACGGTGAGATTCAGTTTGATGCCGCCTTCGTGCCGTCGGTTGCCGCCTCAAAAGCCAAGGGATCACCGTTGGCGGGGCAGGCCAATGTCTTTGTCTTCCCCGATCTTGATGCCGGGAATATCGGCTACAAGATCGCCCAGCGGATCGGCGGTGCAGGGGCCATCGGGCCGGTGCTGCAAGGCCTTGCCAAACCCGCCAATGATCTGTCGCGCGGATGTAGTGCGGCCGATGTCGAGATGATGATCGCTGTCACGGCGGTACAGGTAAGATGATCAATGCGCATTTTGAAAATCAATAAATGCAATTCTTTTTCAAGCGGTTGCCATTTATAGAGATTGCGAACAAACTTCCGCACAACAGCGGGTACAGGGAACGGGTATGACCTATCAACAGCCAAAACTGGACACTTCTCCCAAAGTGTCTGACGAGATCAGGAAAACCACCTGCTACATGTGCGCCTGCCGCTGCGGGATCAATGTGCATCTGAAATCGGGCAAAGTCTCCTACATTGAAGGCAACCGAGATCACCCGGTGAACAAGGGTGTGCTGTGTGCAAAGGGCGCATCCGGCATCATGCAGGTGACGGCCCCGTCACGGCTGCGCGCACCGATGAAACGTGTGGGCCCGCGTGGGTCAGGTGCGTTTGAAGAGATCAGCTGGGACGAGGCGCTGACACTGGCGGTCAGCTGGCTTAAGCCCTTGCGCGAAACTGCGCCCGAAAAGCTGGCCTTCTTTACCGGCCGCGATCAGTCGCAAAGTTTCACCAGCTTTTGGGCGCAAGGGTTTGGCACGCCGAACTATGCGGCTCATGGCGGCTTTTGTTCAGTCAATATGGCGGCGGGCGGCATCTACACGATGGGCGGCGCGTTTTGGGAATTCGGCCAGCCGGATTGGGATCGGGCCAAGCTGTTCATCTTGTTCGGCGTGGCCGAAGACCACGATAGCAACCCGATCAAAATCGGCATCGGCAAGCTTAAGGGGCTCGGCAGCCGGATTATCGGCGTTAATCCGATCCGCACTGGTTATAACGGTGTGGCGGACGACTGGTATGGCATCACGCCGGGCACGGATGGGTTGCTGATCCTGTCGCTGATGCATGAGCTGTTGAAAGCAGGCAAGGTTGACCTTGACTATCTTGCGCGGTTCACAAATTCGCCTTGTCTTGTCGACAGCACCGAGGGCCCCGGCAAAGGGCTGTTGCTACGCGATGCGGACGGCAAGCTTTTGGTGATCGACAAGAAAACCGGCAAGCCTGTAGCCTTTGACAAAAAAGGCGTTCAGCCCGATCTGGGGGCCGTGTACAAGGGCCACCGCACCGTCTTTCAGCATCTGGCAGAGCGGTATCTGTCGCCCGAATACGCGCCCGAATCCGTGGCGGATCGCACCGGCATTCCAGCTGCGCGCATTAAGGCACTGGCCGCCGAGATCGCTCACGCAGCCTTTGACACGCCAGTAATCATTGATCGGGAATGGACGGATTTTCGCGGCGACAAGCATGCGCAGATGGTCGGCCGGCCCGTTGCCTTCCATGCCATGCGCGGCATTTCGGCCCATTCAAACGGGTTTCAGACGGCACGCGCGTTGCATATGTTACAGATCCTGATTGGTTCGGTCGAAACGCCGGGGGGCTTTCGTTTCAAGCCGCCCTATCCCAAACCGCCCGAGGCGCATCCGAAACCGCATTGCGGCTTTAATCCCGGTTCGCCGCTGAACGGGCCGCATCTTGGGTTTGTGCACGGCCCAGATGATCTGGCGTTGAGGGAAGACGGCAGTCCCGCGCGCATCGACAAAGCATTCACTTGGGAAAACCCCATGAGTGCGCATGGGCTGATGCACATGGTCATCCCGAACGCGCATGCAGCCGATCCCTACAAGATCGACACCTTGCTGCTCTATATGGCGAATATGTCGTGGAACTCTTCCATGAACACCGGATCGGTGATGGAGATGCTGACCGACAAGGACGAGACGGGCGAATACAAGATCCCGCGCATCATCTATTCCGATGCCTATGCCTCGGAAATGGTGGCCTATGCCGATCTGATCTTGCCCGACACGACCTATCTGGAACGCCACGATTGCATCAGCCTGTTGGACCGCCCGATCTGCGAAGCCGAGGCCGCAGCAGATGCGATCCGATGGCCGGTGGTGGAGCCTGACCGCGATGTGCGTGGCTTCCAGTCTGTGCTGGTCGATCTTGGGGCGCGGCTCGAGTTGCCGGGCTTCGTCAATGCAGATGGCAGCGCTAAATACGCTGACTATGCTGATTACATCGTCAATCATGAACGCCGTCCGGGCGTTGGTCCCTTGATGGGGTGGCGCGGTGATGGCGATGAGACCGGGCGCGGCGCCGCGAACCCGGACCAGATGCAACGCTATATCGACAACGGCGGTTTTGCCGTATCTCACATCCCGGATGAGGCGCTGTTCTTTAAGCCGTGGAATGCAGCCTATCAGGACTGGGCGGTCAAGATGGGGCTTTATGACAAGCCGCAGCCCTATCTCTTTTCGCTTTGGTCCGAGCCTATGCAGCGCTTCCGGCTGGCCGCAGAAGGGCATGGCGACCGGCAGCCCCCCGATCATCTGCGCGATCAGTTGAAGGCCTGCATGGATCCCCTGCCAATCTGGTATGAGCCATTTGGCGACGTGGCTGGTTCTGCCTTTCCCGTACACGCGCTGACACAACGCCCGATGGCGATGTACCATTCCTGGGGATCACAAAACGCTTGGTTGCGCCAGATCCACGGCGTGAACCCACTATATGTGCCAACCAAGATCTGGGAAGCGAACGGCTTTGAAGATGGTGACTGGGCGCGGGTCACCTCGCCTACAGGCGAGATCACGGTGCCTGTCGCCCACATGGCGGCCTTGAACGAAAACACCATCTGGACATGGAATGCCATCGGCAAACGCAAGGGCACATGGGGTTTGGATCCGGCGGCACCTGAGGCCACAAAGGGCTTTCTTCTCAACCACCTGATACACGAACTTCTGCCAGAAAAAGGCGACGGTCTGCGCTGGTCAAACTCGGACCCGATCACCGGGCAGGCGGCGTGGTTTGATCTGCGCGTGCGCATTGAAAAGGCCGATCCGCCGCGTGAGGCCCAACCCGCTTTCGATCCGATCCCATCCCCCGTGCCTTCGGCCAAGAGGAACCGCCCATGACCTGCTTGCCGCCAAAGACCGACAAAAAGCTTGGCCTCGTGATCGACCTTGATACCTGTGTGGGCTGCCACGCCTGTGTGACGGCTTGCAAAGGCTGGAATGATCAGGGCTACGGCGTGCCGCTATCGGATCAGGATGCATATGGGTCGGACCCAACAGGCACGTTTCTGAACCGCGTGCATTCCTATGAGGTGCAGCCCGAGGCGGGCCCTGCCCAAGTGATCAACTTTCCCCGGTCCTGTCTGCATTGTGATGATGCACCTTGCGTGACGGTCTGCCCGACGGGTGCCAGCTACAAGCGGGTCGAGGATGGGATTGTTCTGGTCAATGAAGATGCTTGCATTGGCTGCGGCCTCTGTGCATGGGCCTGCCCTTACGGTGCGCGGGAGATGGATCAATCTGCGGGCGTGATGAAGAAATGCACGCTTTGCGTTGACCGCATCTATAACGAAAACCTGCCCGAAGAAGACCGGGAACCGGCCTGCGTGCGCACTTGTCCGACCGGCGCGCGGCATTTCGGCGATCTTGGTGATCCGAACAGCGCCGTCAGCCAATTGGTCGCGGATCGTGGCGGTTTTGAACTGATGCCAGAGATGGGCACTAAACCCGTCAACCGCTATCTGCCGCCCCGCAAGAAAGGGGCTGCCAAGCCCGAAGAGGCCTCGCTTCTGGCGCCGCTTCTGGACATTCAGGCCACCGGTTTTGCCGGTTGGCTCGACCGCGTTTTGGAGAAACTCTGATGCATCCGGCCCCTTCCGTCATTATTTTCACGGTGCTTTCGGGCGCAGGGTTTGGCCTGTTAGCCTTTCTTGGGCTGGGGATGGTTCACGTTTACGGCGGACCTGCGTTCCTGATCTGGGGGCTGGGCTATGGGCTGGCCGTGGGCGGGCTTTTGGCCTCGACCTTCCATCTGGGAAACCCGCAACGCGCAATGAAAGCCTTTAGCCAGTGGCGCAGCAGTTGGCTGAGCCGTGAGGGCTGGGCCTCGGTTGCAGCACTTCTGTTCTTGGGGCCAGTCGCGTTGGCCGCTGTCCTTGGCGGCGGGTTGCCGCATGTCTTTGGCGTTGTGGGTGCCGTGTTGTGTCTGGTTACGATCGGGGCGACATCGATGATCTATGCCCAGTTGAAAACCGTGCCACGCTGGAACCACTGGACGACGCCAGCCCTGTTTTTTGCCTTTGCACTGACCGGCGGCGCGCTTTTGGCCGGGCAGGGTGCCTTGGCGGCGGTTTTTGCGCTGTTGCTGGGGGTATTGATGGTGGTCGCCTTTCGTATCGGGGATGGGCGTTTTGCACAGGTGGGGGCAAACATTGGATCCGCCACCGGCCTTGGCGGTATCGGAGATGTGCGCCAACTGGCCCCGGCGCACACCGGGTCCAATTATCTGATGCGCGAAATGATCCACGTTGTGGGGCGCAAACATGCCGCACGTCTGCGGATCATCTCTGTTCTTTGCGCGTCAGTCCTGCCGGCCATAATGATGCTTGTTCTGCCAACGGCGCTGCCCATCTTTGCCCTTGCTGCACTCATCCACCTGTGCGGAGCCTTTGCGGCGCGCTGGTTGTTTTTTGCGCAAGCGGAACACGTGGTTGGTCTTTATTACGACGAGCGTTAATAGCGGGCACGCCCAAGTGGCGCGTTTGAGGCCGCGGTCAGTCGGACAAGATCACAAAGCTCTCGGCCAGCCAAGGTGCTACATCCTTGGCCGGACTTACCAGACGCGTGGCAAGGATGGTTCGCAGCGTGCGGGCAATTTCACGGGCACTATCACCAGCTTGGTCCATTTGCGCAAAGAGCGATATGGTGCGTGACATCGCCGCCATTGGCAGTGGGTGCACATCAACCTGATCCAAAAAGATCTTGGCCCGCAAAAGTGCCAGCGGTGTGGTGATGGAATAGCCGGTCCCATTGGCCACCAGCGCCATGATCGATTGATTGCTGTCAATTTCAAAGCGGTCTGGCAGTTTCAGCCCATGACGCGCCAGATGCGCTTCGATTTGGCGTCCCATCATTTGCGACCGATCGTACCGCAACAAGGGCAATGCCGAGAGTGCTGCAAATTCCTTGCCTTTGGGCAAAGAAAACCCGCGCGGTACGGCCAAAACATACGGATCGCGTAGCACACGAAATTCCTGCAAGCCGGGAACCGCATCGTGCGGTGCCGCCGCAACCGCCACATCCAGCGCGCGGTTCGATAACATTGCAATGGCCTCATGACTGGGGGCCGTGGTCAACCGAAAATCACAATTTCGCAGGTTTTTCGCCAGCGCGATCACAAGGTCGGGCGTGATTTGGCTGTCGAAATCATCAATCATTCCCATGCGCAGGCTTTTCAGATGGCCAATGTCCAGCACCGTCAACTCGGCGCGGGCCTGTCGTATCTGGCTAAGCGCTTCGCGCGTACGGTGTAAAAATATCCGCCCGGCGGGTGTCAGCTGCAACGGGCGATGGGCGCGATCAAACAATGTCGTATCGAGCGAGTTTTCAAGATTGGACAATTGTTGTGACGCCGCCGGAAGGCTCAAGCCATTGAGTTTTGCAGCATCCGCAACAGTGCCGGTTTGGGCGATGCTTTCAAAGAGTTCAAGCGCCTTTAGCGTTATACCTTTGGTCAGCATGAATGTATCCGCAAAACTACCCTGAACTATTCCAAAAAGTAGAACTTATTCGGTTGCGCGGTCAAGCACATCCATCGGCGCGGCGGTGGGCGCTTGGGATAGTGTGTGGGCGAACAATTCCGATATCTTAGCAAACAACACAGTGTCTATCCGAGTTGGCTGAACCTGTGGCTTGCTGAAACGCTTTGAATTGACGTCATGAGATGTGTATTGGCGTCGCTTATTTTGGTCTAAGGGTCGCAATTTGTCGTTTGCCTTGGCAGGTTAGTGCTCTACATTTTTTCAACAAAGTCCTGGGCGTCGCCATCTTGTGGATGGTGGGCTGCACTCCGGGTGGAATTCGGAGAGGATCCATATGGCGAAGATCTCAATGATCGAGACCTTTACCGATGAGTTTGTTTGTTTCGTAAAGTTGACGGCCGAAGACGGCGCGATTGGCTGGGGCCAGTGTTCAACCTATCATGCAGACATCACGGCGCAGGTCCTGCACCGGCAAGTTGCGCCATATGCGTTGGGTGCCGGGACGGACGACATTCTTGGTCTTGTTCAGAGGATTGAAGAAAAAGAGCACAAATTCCCTGGCTCATACCGCTGTCGTGCGTTGGCGGGGCTGGATACCGCGCTTTGGGACCTTGCGGGGCGTCGCGCAGGCAAGCCCGTTGTTGAGCTGATCGGTGGTGCCGCGCGTCCGATCCGGGCCTACGCGTCTTCGATGAAGCGCGACATCACACCCCAAGACGAAGCCGCACGCTTTGTGCGTTTGCGGGACGCGTATGGGTTTGATGCCTTCAAGTGGCGTGTCGGCGCTGAGTGTGGACGCGATGTTGATGAATGGCCCGGCCGCACCGAAGAGGTTGTGCCGGTCGTGTCGCGCGCGCTTGGGGGCGGCGTATCAAAACTCGTTGACGGCAATTCAGGGTTTTCGCCTGACCGCGCGATAGAGGTGGGCAGGCTGCTGGAAGTGGAAGGCATCGGCCATTTTGAAGAACCCTGCCCCTATTGGGAGCTGGAGCAAACAAAGATCGTCACCGATGCGCTTGATATCGATGTGACGGGCGGCGAACAAGACTGGGATCTGGCGACATGGCGTCGGATGATTGACATGCGTGCCGTCGATATCGTGCAGCCAGATGTAATGTATATGGGCGGGCTTAGCCGAACGCTGCTGGTTGCCGACATGGCCGCAAAGGCGGGCTTGCCTTGCACGCCTCACAGTGCGAACCTGTCGCTGGTGACAATTTGTACCATGCATCTATTGGGCGCGATCCCGAATGCAGGTAAATATCTAGAATTGTCGATAGAGGGTGAGGACTACTACCCGTGGCAACGAGATTTGTTTTTGGGTGATCCCTTCTCGGTAATGGACGGAAAAGTCCGGATTCCCGATGGCCCCGGCTGGGGCGTCGAAATCAATCCCGGTTGGCTCGACCGGGCCAAATATCAAACGAGCGCGACTTCGGCGTAACCGAAGCGGTTTGGTTCGAGATAACGAAAAGAAAAAACCATCTACTAGGGAGAAAAACATGACAGATATTAATTCAAACACCGGGGCTCTTAGTCGTCGCGGCTTGCTGAAAGGCGCAACTGCGCTTGGGGCTGCGGGTCTGATCCTGCCAGCCAGTATGCGCAAGGCTTCTGCCGAGCCAAAGCGGGGCGGTACGTTCCGTGTGGCGATGGGCCATGGCTCGACAACGGATAGCCTTGACCCGCAAACCTGGGAAAATGCCAATTCGCAAACCATCAACACAGCCCGCTGCGGCTACCTGACTGAAATCGGCCCAGATGGCGGGCTAGAGCCGCATTTGGCCGAAAGCTGGGAAGCAAGCGCAGACGCCGTAACTTGGACCTTTAAGCTGCGCGAAGGCGTGACCTATCACAGCGGCAAGCCGGTCACGGCCGAGGATGTGGTTGCATCCGTCAACCATCACCGCGGCGAAGACAGCAAATCTGCCGTAAAGCCCATCGTAGACACGATCAGCGATATCCAGGCTGATGGCATGAATGTTGTCGTAACACTCAATGCTGGCAACGCCGACTTTCCCTTTGTGATGTCGGATTATCATCTTCCGGTTCTTCCGTCCGTGGACGGAAAGATTGACGTCACGTCTAAAGATGGTTGTGGCGGCTATATTCTTGACGCATGGGAGCCTGGTGTCACTGCAAAGTTCACCCGCAACCCCAATCACTGGCGCACGGATCGCGGTTTCTTCGACGCCATCGAAGTCTATTCGATCCACGATGTGACAGCGCGGCAAAACGCCTTGATTACGGGCGAAGTTGATGTGATCGATCAGGTTGACACAAACACTGTAGCTTTGCTGCAGCGTTCGCCTGGCATCAAGATCCTGTCGACGACCGGCACCCAGCACTTCGTCTATACGATGGACACACGTGCAGCGCCCTTTGACAACAACCATGTCCGGTTAGCGCTGAAGTACGGGATCAACCGTCAGGAATTGGTCGATAAAATCCTTGGCGGATACGGCAGCATCGGCAACGACCACCCGATCGGTCCGTCGCAGCGCTATCACAACGCTGAGCTGGAGCAACATGCCTACGATCCGGACAAGGCGAAGTTCCACCTGAAAGAGGCGGGTCTTGATAGTCTGTCGGTTCAGCTTGCAGCAGCAGATGCGGCATTCTCCGGTTCCGTCGATGGCGCACTGCTCTTCTCAGAATCTGCAGCGGCAGCTGGCATCACGCTTGAAGCCGTGCGTGAACCGAACGATGGCTACTGGGACAATGTGTGGATGAAAAAGCCGTTCTGCGCATCCTATTGGGGCGGTCGCCCGACCGAGGACTGGATGTTTACAACGGCCTATTCTGCTGGCGCGCCTTGGAACGAAAGCTTCTGGTCAAATGATCGCTTTAACGAGCTTCTGGTCGCGGCCCGGTCGGAGCTGGACGACGACACGCGTCGTGGCATGTATTACGAAATGCAAGCGATCTGCTCGAACGAAGGCGGCACAATCGTTCCGATGTTCGCGAGCTATGTGATGGCGATGTCCGACAAGGTCATGCATGAAGACACTGTGGCGGCCAACTGGACTTTGGACGGGTTCCGCGCGTTGGAGCGCTGGTGGTTCGCCTAATTCAAGACAATCGCCCTTGGCGTGCACTGCGCCAAGGGCAGATGGGCCTGAACAATGTCAACGGTTTGATGATGCCTGTCCTGCATGAGAACGCTTCGCGGCGTGCCGCTTGGTCGGTTCCGACCACAGTGCCAGGATGAACGCCGACACTCAACACCTGTTGGGCCTGTGCAACTGGCTCTGTTCAGGCGCAACAGTCGGTGGATTGATCGGCCCTTGGAGGCTGAATGCAGTTCCCCAGGGCGCGCTATTTGCTTGACTAATAAATATCATCACGACGTAATATATCTTTATAAAATACGACCAACAAGGAGAGTTAATAATGACGACCGAACGCAAACAAAACGGTCTAAGCCGACGCGGCCTTCTAAAAGGGGCAACTGCGCTTGGCGCGGCGGGCTTGATTGTTCCCGGCAGTGTGCGCAAAGCACTGGCCGAACCGAAACGTGGCGGTGTATTGCGCATTGGTCTGGCGCATGGCAGCACCACGGACAGCCTTGATCCGGCCACGTACGAACAGGTGTTCACCCAAGTTACAGCCGCTGGCCTTCACTGCTATCTGACCGAAGTTGCACCGGATGGTGGCTTGATCGGTGAAGTGGCTGAAAGCTGGGAGGCATCCGCGGATGCTGCAACATGGACCTTCAAGCTGCGTGAAGGCATTACGTTCCACAACGGGAAAACACTGGACGCGGGCGATGTTATCGCTTCCGTCAACCACCACCGCGGCGAAGACAGTAAATCAGCCGCCAAGCCGATTGTCGAACCAATCGTCGACATTACCGGCGAAGGTACGACAGTGGTGTTCACGCTGAGCGCGGGCAATGCCGACTTCCCGTTCATCATGTCTGACTACCACATTCCGATCATGGCGGCCACGGACGGCAAAGTAGACGCGAATTCGCCCGTCGGGCTCGGCGGCTATGTGATGGACAACTGGGAGCCGGGTGTCCACGCCAAGATGAACCGGAACCCCGATTACTGGAAAGAGGGCCGCGCCCATTTTGACCGCATCGAAATCTACGCCATCCACGATTCAGCTGCACGCCAGAACGCGCTGATCACCGGTGAAGTGGATGTCATCGATGCTGTTGATTTGAATACCGTTGGTCTTTTGGCACGTGCGCCGGGCATCAATGTTCTGCCGGTGACCGGAACACAGCACTATGTGTTCCCGATGGACACCAAACAAGCACCGTTCAGCGACAACAATGTGCGCCAGGCGCTGAAATATGCGCTTGATCGGCAAGAGATGGTGGACAAGATCCTTGGCGGTTACGGCAGCATCGGCAACGACCACCCGATCAGCACTGCGAACCGGTTCTACAACACCGAACTGGAACAGCACACATACGATCCCGACAAGGCGAAGTTCTATCTGAAGCAAGCCGGGCTGGACAGTTTGACCGTACAACTGAACACCGCAGACGCGGCGTTCACCGGTTCGGTCGATGCAGCGGTGCTCTATTCGGAAAAGGCAGCAGCAGCCGGGATCACGCTGGAAGTCGTGCGTGAGCCAAACGATGGCTACTGGGACAACGTCTGGATGAAGAAGGGCTGGGTTGGTTCCTATTGGGGCGGCCGTCCAACCGAAGACTGGATGTTCTCGACCGCCTATGCCGCAGGCGCGCCTTGGAACGAAACCCGTTGGGAAAATGAACGGTTCAACGAATTGCTCCTTTCCGCACGCTCTGAGCTGAATGAGGACACACGTCGGGCGATGTATTTTGAGATGCAGGACCTCTGTGCCAACGAAGGCGGTGTGGTTGTACCGATGTTCGCAAGCTATGTCATGGCGACGTCGGACAAGGTCGCGCATGACGAAACGGTCGCGGCCAACTGGACACTCGACGGCTTCCGCGCCGTGGAGCGTTGGTGGTTCGCCTAAGACGATGTGGTCCCGGCAC
>JBARVN010000166.1:0-5774 GCA_049646285.1 Albidovulum sp.
GTGATCTGGCGTTCAAGTGCTGCCCGGGACAAATCCATCAATTGCGCTTGCGCCTGCATCGACGCATCAAACCGGTCACGCCAGCTGGCCCGCCAGAACCGCAGCATCCATGGCGCAATTTTCAGCGCATATGAGGGGGGCACAGACAGCGGGCCCAGCGGATCAAGCAGCCATTTTGGCGCTTTTCGCATAATCCCCGGCGTCGCCAGCGGCATGATATCTGCAAAGGCAAACGCCCCGGCGCTGGCGGCCGATGCCTCAGACGCTACACCTGCCCGGTCCAGAATACGGACAGTCCGGCCACGTTTTTGTAGTTCAAGCGCGATGCTGATCCCGATGATCCCGGCACCGACGACGATGATCTCAGCCCTGTTGCTCATTTTGTACTACTTGTGGATGGGTTGAAAATGTCAGGCAGACGCAGGCTCCGGCACAGCGGAGACAAGATCAATCCCGTTTCTGAACGGATCGTTTTGACCAAAGAACAAAGTGCTTTCCGCCATGATCCATGCCTGCCCTGTTATCGTCGGCTTCACTCCGCCGCCAAATCCAGGCTGGTAGGACAGACGGTAAGGCGAACCGATGATGCTTTCTTGCACAATCTCTTCGCCGGCACGCAAAAGCCCGTCGGCCGCCAGACAGGCCAGCCGCGCCGAGCTGCCGGTGCCGCAGGGCGATCGGTCATAGGCGTCATCGGGGCACAAAACAAAGTTGCGGCTGTGCACGCCCTTCTTGGGCGAAACCTCCTGAAAGACCACGTGATCAATCGGCTGACCGGCTTCTCCGCCAATCCCCTGCGCCACAGTCGCTGCCCGGATCGCGATGCCCGCATCCGTCAACTGACGGATGTTGCGCGGCTCAACCGGGATCGGGCTGGGATCGATGATGAAAAACCAGTTGCCGCCGTAGGCCACATCTCCGGTCACCGTGCCAAGCCCGTCCACCTCGACAGACACCGCATGGTGCACACGGCGGCTTTCGATATTGGTGACGGTCACTGTGTTGGCATCATTCAGCGTGACCTCGACCACGCCCACAGGGGTTTCGATCCGGTGGGTGCCGATGCCGATCCGGCCCATATGCGCCAGTGTCACGACCAGCCCGATCGTGCCATGGCCGCACATCCCCAAAACAGCATCGGCATCAAAATAGATCACCCCGGTCACGCAGCCGGGGTCCACAGGCTTTACCAGCAACGCACCCACCATCGCCGGCTGTCCGCGCGGCTCCAGCAATACCGACCGATAAAACGCCGAATGCTCCGTTGCCAGAAGGCGGGCGCGGTCGGCCAGCGGGCCCACGCCCAGATCGGGTGCGCCGTCCAGAATTACGCGCGTCGGCTCGCCGCCTGTATGGCTGTCGATTACATGCATTCAGCGATGATCCCGCCCTGTTTGGACCAATCGGCAAACCAGGCACGGAACAGGGCATATTGCTGTTCGCAGTAATTGCGCTGCGCGTCGGTCAGCATATCGGTTTCGTTGAAATGCAGGCGATATTCTTCTTCGCCGTTCAAAACCAGAAGGTATTTGTAATAAAGCACCAGATCGGTGCCTTCGTCAAAGCTGGCCAGAACGCCGAACGCCTCTTCAAGTTCAAGCGCGCGGCGGCGGGCTTCGGCGTGACCAAGGGCGGCTTTTTGCGACAGGGCTGCCAGCAGCAGCGCCTCTTTTGGCAGTGCGGTGCCGATACCGGTGATCGAACCGGTCGCGCCGCAGTTGACAAAGCCGTGGTAGACTTCGGTATCGACGCCGACCATCAGGGTCACCTGATCATCCTGGCTGGTGATATGTTCGGCCGCATAGCGCAGATCGTCCTTGCCGCCGAATTCCTTGAAGCCGATCAGGTTCTTATGCTCTGCGCGCAGTGCAAAGAAAAGATCGGCGCGGGTGGCAAAGCCATAGACCGGGCTGTTGTAGATGACCGCAGGCACATCGGGGGCGGCAGACAGGATCGCCTTGAAGTGGTTCTTTTGCGCGATGGCCGAAGACCCGCGCGACAGCACCCGCGGGATGACCATCAGCCCCGCAGCACCAACCTTTTGCGCATGAGCGGCAAGGGCCACGGCCGATTTCGTGTTGATGGCCCCGGTGCCCACGACGACCGGCAGGCCAGCTTTGACCAGCAGGGCCACGCCTTCCATACGCTCATCGTCGGTCAAAAGCGGCCAATCCCCCATCGATCCGCAATAGACCAACGCCGACATGCCCGCCGCGATCATTTCTTTGCCTTTTCTCACCAAAGCGTCGAAATCGGGGGTGCGGTCGGGCTTGCAGGGCGTCATCAGGGCCGGCATCGTGCCGAAAAAAACGTTGGTGGTCATCGGAAACTCCATTCATTCGTATTGTTCTTCAGGCAGTCTTGGCACTTGTGCACAAACGGCCGGGGGCAAGGTCACCGCACTTTCGACAGAAATTTGCGGGTATGTTCGGATTGGGCATCGCCAAAGATCTGCGTGGGCGGGCCGATTTCTTCCATTACACCTTCGTGGAAATAGGCCACCCGGTCTGACACATCGCGCGCAAAGCCCATCTCGTGGGTGACGCAGATCATTGTCATGCCTTCTTCGGCCAGAAGCCGCATGGTGTCCAGGACTTCCCCAACCAGCTCAGGATCCAACGCCGATGTTGCCTCATCGAACAACATATAGGTGGGTTCCATCGCCAGGGCGCGGGCAATGGCAAGACGTTGTTGCTGGCCACCAGACAGCGCGCTTGGATAGGCATTCAGCTTATCGCCCAATCCCACATGCTCAAGCTGCTTTGCAGCAATATCGCGCGCCTCGGCTTTGGATTTGCCTTTAACAATCTTCGGCGAAAGCGCCACGTTTTCCAGCGCGGTCAGATGCGGAAAGCTGTTCCATTGCTGAAACACCATACCCATTTTCTGGCGCAGTTTATTGACGTCGGTTCCCTTGGCGTGAACGTCCGTTCCGTCCACTGTCACCACGCCCTTCTGGATCGGTTCCAACGCGTTGATGCAGTAAAGCAGAGTGGATTTACCCGACCCCGATGCACCGATGACCGACAGGACCTCGCCCTTTTGAACGTCAAGGGCGATGCCTTTGAGAACGTGCAGAGACCCAAAATATTTGTGAAGATCACGAATGGAGATCATTGCACCCACCTTTTTTCAACTGACGCTGCATAGCGCGATATCGGATATGAGAGCGCAAAGTAGAACGCGCCAGCAAGTGTGAGGATCAAGAAGGGTTCTTGGGTCCGGGTGATCAGGATCTGACTGGCCTTGAGTAGCTCGATATATCCAAGCACCGACACCAGCGCGCTGTCTTTCATCACGCCCAGCGCCACCCCGATCCAGGCTGGAAACACCGCGCGCCCGCCAATGGGAAAGACCACATGGCGCAGATCCTGCCAGTAGCTCATGCCAAGACTGCGCGCGGCACGGCGCATCGGTGTGCCCACAGCCTCTATCCCGCCACGGGCGACATTCGCCACCAACGCGGCAGTGTAGATCGTCAGGATCAGCACGCCAGATCCGAACGGATCAAGGTTCAGCCCGACAATCGGGGCGAAATTGTAAAACAGCACCAGCTGGATGATCAAAGGCACTGAACGGAACACATCGAGGATCGGGGCAATCGTCAGCGTGGCCACCAGTTTGCCCTCGTAAAGGAGCCAGCCAAACACCACCCCCAGCACCGTGCCAAGCGAGATCGACAGCACAGATATCCAAAGCGTGCGCAAAGCGGCTTCGCCCAGAAACCACAGGTCATTGGGGGTGAAGCTGCTGAAAAAACTGATTGTGGGTTCCATATCCCTGCCCTCAATACCGAAAGAGCCGGGTCGCCAGCAGGCGAGAGGCCAGAAGGATGACCTTGACGATCACATAGTAAATCACTGCCGTGACGGCGAAATATTCAAAGATGCGAAAGGTCCGGCTGGCAAAGAACTGCGTCTCGCCGCTGAGTTCACGAAAGCCGACCAACATGCCCAGCGACGACATCAGCACGGCCCAGACCATCTGATTGGTCATCGGGTGATAGACGATGCGAAACACCTGCGGGATGATGATGCGCGTATAGGCTTGCCAGGCGGTCATGCCCAAACTGCGCGAGGCGCGAAGCTGGGTGTCAGGGACGGCCTGAAAGCCACCGCGGAAATTCTCGGCCAGATAGCCGGCGCAATTGAAACTCAACGCAGCCAGAACAATCATATAGGGCGACAGATGCAGACCGAACGCGCCAAGGCCAAAGCCGAAGAAGAAAAGCTGAAAGAGCGCGGGCGTATTGCGTGCCAGTTCGACCCAGGCGGTGGCGAACCACAGCAATGGGCCCCGCTTGTGCATCCGGATCAGTGCCAGACACAGCCCGATCACAATCCCGATCAGCATCGACAGAACCGCCACCTGAAGCGTCAGGCTGGCAGCCCCGACCAGATCCGGCAGGCTTTTGAGAACCGGGCGCCAATGAAAATTGTAGTCGAACATGTTGCGTGCTCCCGCGCCTCTGCCCGACCTTGCGGGCAGAGGCCGTGTTTCAGCCTGCGATCAGTACATAACGCCCGGGATGCGCAATTCGGGGGCATCGCCGCCGACATATTTGCCCCAAAGCTCCTGATAGCGACCCGAACGCACCTGATGGGTGACAAAGAGGTTCAGGTAGTTCAGCCACGTCACATCTTCGCGCTTGGCGACAACCGATGTGTAATCGGTGGTCCAAGGCATTCGCGGCCCTGCCAGAATGGTGTCATACTGCTGGGTGATCGGCAAAACGGCGGTGTTGGTGGTGATACCGATATCAGCCTTGCCCTGCGCCACGGCCAAAAACACTTCGTTTTCCGACTGATAGCCTTGGTAGTTGCCTTCCTCGCCCCATTCGGCTGCGATTTTCAGCCATTCCTGTTCCGGCACGGTGCCGATGGCCGCCGCGACGCGCTTGCCGCGGATATCCTCAAGGCTTTGTATGCCGCTCTCGGCGTTCACCACGCCTTGCGCGTAATAAATTGCGTAAGGGATCGTGAAGCCCACGGTACGGGCCCGCGCCAGACTGTCTGACGTGGCGCCAAAGACCACGTCGGCACGACCGGTCACGATAACGGGCAGACGCTCTGCCCAGGTCAGCGGCAGGATTTCAGCCGTTACTTCGAGCGAGGCTGCAAGATCATTGCAATATTCAACATCGAAACCCGCAGGTTCGTTGTTGGCATCGCGGTAGCCAATTGGCGGAAAGTCCAGAACGACCCCACAGCGCAGCGTGCCGCGGTCAATGACATCGTCCAGTGTATCGGCGATGGCGGGTGAGGTGAAACATGCCGCAACCGCTGCGACCGCGAAGAGATTCTTTATCATTTATTCCTCCCAAAATTCTGATGATGGCCTGCAGTATCGGATATTGGATACAAAATCCAGCAAAATCTCTTCTTCCCTGCTGGCCATTGGCCCGCCCGCTCTGTGTGATGTTGGCAAAATGTGCCGCGCCCAAACCAAGCGGTTTAAAAGGCCGGGACTTTCACAAAAAACCCGTCAACCAGACAAGCCGCCGACCACGGGCGCAATCCCCCGAAACCGGCGGAAAGCCGGTTTCGGATCGTGAGATGAATGATCAGAACGAATATCCGCCACGATGCCGTGGGCGCATATTTTGGCAAGGCGTCGGTCGGAAAATGTCCCCATAGCGTTTCGCGTCAGCCCGCCGCAAGTATCCGGTTCAGCGTCTTGGACGGCGCCATCACCCCTAAGGTTTTTTCGGGGTCGGTGTGATAATAGCCACCAAGGTCTGCGGCCGTTCCGCGATCCTTGCGCAATTCGCTGGT
>JBARVN010000167.1:0-6859 GCA_049646285.1 Albidovulum sp.
TGTCAGGCAAGATCAACGCGGCTGCGACCGCCAAGGGGTGTGCCCACAATCGCCGCTTTGCCGGGCATCTGAGCGCCATGGGCGAGCCGCATGAGATAATCGACGGCGCGGGCATGCGCGAAATCACCGGCAGTGACTACTACCAAGGCGGGCTTTTTACCCCCGGTGCAGCGATGATCCAGCCCGCGCTATTCACGCGCGGTGTGGCGGCGGGTCTGCGTGCCATGCGCGTGGAACTCTACGAAAACAGCCCTGTCACGGCGCTGGCGCGGCAGGGCGACTGGGTCGCCACCACGCCCGGCGGACAGGTGACAGCGCCGCGCGTGGTCCTAGCGGTCAACGGGCACCTGAACAGCTTTGGCTTTCTGCCCGGACGGCTGATGCATGTGTTCACCTATGCCTCGATGACCCGTGCGCTGGCACCGGATGAGGTGATGCGCCTTGGCGGTAACCGGCTATGGGTCTGACACCTGCCGACCCGATGGGCACGACCGTCCGGCGCATATCGGGCACGGGCGGCGACCGGATCATCATTCGCAACCGGTTTACCTTTGATCCGTCGATGGCGGTCAGCGCCGCCCGCATTGCCCGCGTCGGACGTGAACACGACCGCGCCTTTGCCCTGCGTTTCCCGATGCTTGCCGGAATAGCGATGGAGTATCGTTGGGGCGGCAGGCTGTGCCTGAGCCGGAACAATGTGCAGGTCATCGGCCAACTGGACGAGGGTCTTTATTCTGCCTGCTGCCAGAACGGGTTGGGCACGGCAAAAGGCACCTTGGCAGGGGTGCTTGCCGCCGAAATGGCCATGGGGATAGCCTCGCCCGCGCTGGAGCGCGCGCTGGCCGCCGACCGGCCAACCCGACTACCACCGGCTCTGATCGCACAGATTGGCACCAACCTTCACATCCGCCTCGGGGAACGGCGGGCGCGAGGAGAGCTTTGACAATCACCCTCAACGCTTGATCAAGTGAGGCACATTGCGAAAAGGCCTGGCGCACGGATTGCGCAGCAGTTCACATTTTTGGCCTGTCAACGCCGGGGGCGGTTTCTATAGTGGATCCGCTGTCTGGCGACGATACTGCAACCGGACGTCATCATTCAGTTCCACCCGGTTTCACACATACAAGGCAAAGGCGATCGGTGCATCATCATCAAAGGCGCGCAACACCGGGATCGGGATCCCGTGATCGCCGCCGATGACAAGCGGCAATGCTCCGGCCTTGCGGATGTTGCGCACCATCGCTTCTGCATTCTTGTAATGGGTAGTCAGGTCGCGCGGATCGCCAAGCACATCGCCACAGTCGACGGCGCGGATTGGTCTTCCGTCAAACAGTGTGCCCCCAAGATCAAAGTCCCAACGGTCAAGCCGATCAGACGCCTTGACCCACGCTTGACGCACCGCCGTGGGGGCATTCGACTGATCGTTGGTCACCTCGTCGATGCCCTATGGATCGCCGAAAGGAATCCCCAGAATAGCGATGTCAGCCGGGCAATTGGTCAGGTCGCGCACCACATCGAATCCCAAAAAGCTTTTGAGGTTTCGCTGTGGAGCTGACGCAAGAATTTACTGCAAAGACTTACGCCTTATCAATGCCTTTCGATTTCGCAAGAAGGCGCATGTCGGCGGGCGTCAATCCGATCGCATCACCCATCTGGGTCCCCAAAGCGTTGATCATCCGCGCCCAGTAGGCAAAGGATGAGACGATCTGGATCAGGTAGGAAATTTCCTTGTCCGAAAATCCTGCAGCCCGCAAAACCACGATATCTGCTTTGGCCATTTCTGCCGGGCGCAGCGACAGCTTCTCGGCGAACCTTGCAACCGCAAGGGGTTCGCCGGACAACATCTCAGGCCAGCTGCCGTCGCGCAGCGCTGTCAGCCACGCTGCCGCGCGGGCATCGTCGCCCAGATACATGCGGAAATTCTCGCCGTGGTTCAGCGCGGCATAGTCCGACCCGCAAAGGATCGCCACGAAAGTCGCGGCGAATTCCGACAACCAGGGTTCCAAGGGGTTGTCGGGATTGTGCAGCACGGCGCGGTAGTGATCATCCGCCGCGCGGATCGCCTGCGGTGTCTGCGACATAGCAAGGTAGAGGTTTTCCACCCGCCCGTCCGCCCCGCGCACTGCGTCATAGGCCGCCGCCAGATCGCCGGTCGCCGCCTTGTCACCGATGACTTCGACCCATGCCACTCCGTTTTCAGTTTCGGGCAAGGTGTCCTCCGTCAGATACCGATGGAATGCAGAACCGATGCGTTGAGACTGGCCCGCTGATCGGGTGCGATCAAGGCCTGAACCTCGGGTCGGTCCAGAAACACGAAACGGCCACGGTCCCAGACCGTCTCACCGTCGAAACTGATCGTCGCATCCATCATGTGGAAGGCAGCGTCACCGGGGTCATTGCCCGCCGCGTGCAGATGCGTATAGCGCGGTGAGCCGTAGGCGACGGTGCCCCAGAGTTCGAGGTCATCATAGGGGTCGCCTTCGTAGAAGGTGTTCGGGTTGATGCCGGTATGCCAGGAATTGATCACCCAAGGGTCACCGTCCGTCAGAGCCGCGGCGCGTTCCAGCTGCGCCTTCAGTCGTGCGACCAGCGCATCGGGGCCATCAAAGGCGACCATGCGCGAATTCTCAACCGTTACCCGGATCGGCGTGTCGATGATCAGCACACTGTCCTCATAGGCCCGGGTTGAAGACGAGGTGACGAAATGTTTGATCACCAGTGTTCCGTTCAAAGCCTCGCAGACGACCGGCGGGAAGATCATTACCGGAAACAGGTCGAGCGCGAAATCGGCCACGGCATCTTTGCGTCCCTTGCGCACGCGACCTGTCAGGTCGGTGCCGCAATCCCCAGAAATCCGGTAGCTGTCAGACGCCAGGATCAGATCCAGAAGCGCGTCATGCACCGCCCGCATCGCATTGAAATCTGCCGCGGCGAAGGCATGCCCCAGATATTTCCGGCTTAGCGTATAGGTCATCACCGCCCGGTTCGCTCCCGGCTTCAGCGCAAAGCGCACCTGATCGCCCAGCCGCGAGAAAAAGATCGTCCGGTCGGCGCGCTCCATCGCACCTCGGACCCGTGGTGGAAATTGTGCTGCATCCGATACCGGTGGCTCGATAACGACCTCGGCCGCGATCCCAAGATGCCCGGCCACTTCGGCCACGGCCTCGCACAGACCCGGTTCGAAATAGGGCGCAGCACCGCATTCACCAACCAAAAGCACCCGCTCACCCGCCCTTGCCTTGGCGCAATTCAATAGCAGGTTCCGTACCCCTTGCTCAAACTCAGCGCTGGAGGGCTTGGGTATCATCGCGGCGTGCTCCCATAGGCTTTTGTTCAGCTTTGGACGATCTGAGATCACAGATCAAGTGCTATTATGCCGCTTGCTTCGGCTGCGCCATTTCGGTATCTGTGATCACAGTTTGATCGCCAAACCAAGGGGCAGTATGCGCTATTCAGGGATGTCCCTCGCCAGGAACGCGTTCAGCGACAATCGCCGCTGGCCACCGATCATAGCGCAGGCCACACTTCGGCCGAGCTACGATATCGTCATCATCGGCGGTGGCGGCCATGGGTTGGCTACGGCGCATTACCTTGTCGCCAATCACGGCATCCGCAATGTGGCGGTGCTTGAGGCAGGCTGGATCGGCGGTGGCAACACAGCGCGCAATACCACCATCGTGCGCTCAGATTACCTGCTGCCCGCCAGTTTCGCGCTGAAGAACTTCGCATTGAAGCTTTGGGCCGAGCTGACGCAGGATCTGAACTTCAACCTGATGTATTCACCGCGCGGCTATGTCGATCTTGCCCATTCAGATGGTGAGCTGGAACATTTCACCCTGCGCGCCAATGCGATGCGTATGGGCGGGGCGGATGCGACGGTCCTGACGCCCAAGGCGCTGGCCGAACGGGTTCCGGGCCTTAATCTTGGCGCCCGCGGGCGCCACCCCATCGCCGGGGCGCTGCTGCAAGAGGCGGGCGGGGTCGTGCGCCATGACGCGGTTGCCTGGGGCTTTGCCCGCAAGGTGGCCGCCGCCGAGGTGCATGTGATCCAGAACTGCCCGGTCACCGGCTTTGACATTCAGGGCGGCAGGCTGACGGGCGTCAAGACACCGCTGGGCGACATCGCCTGCGGGCAGGCGATGATCTCGGTCGCGGGGCAATCGGCCAGGGTCGCGGGGCTGGCGGGGCTGGAACTGCCTTTGCTGCCGATCAACGTTCAGGCCTGCGTGACCGAGCCGGTCAAACCGGCGCTTGATTGCGTGGTCAACTACAATGCCGGGCTTTGTTACGTCAGCCAGACCGCCAAGGGCGAGTTTGTCCTGGGAGGCGCAACTGACGGCTACATTTCGCAGGCACGCCGAGGGTCTTTCGCGCGGATCGAAGATGTTCTGGCCCGCGCGGTGCAGATGTTTCCCTACCTGTCACGGCTAAGGCTGATGCGGCACTGGTCAGGCACCGCCGATATTCCGATGGACGGCAATGCGATCATGGGGTGCACGCCCATCGATGGGCTTTTGATCAACGCTGGCTGGGGTTATGCCGGGTTCAAGGCCACCCCGGCTGTGGGCTGGGCAATGGCCGAACATCTGGCAACGGGGCGGACACCGGACATGGTCGCGCCCTTTGCGCTGGACCGGTTTGAGAGCGGTGCACTGATCGACGATGCGGGCATCGGCCCCTATCCTTGGCTACACTGAGGCCCCGATGCTGCTGATCCCCTGCCCCCATTGCGGTGACCGAGACGAGGCCGAATTTTCCTATGGAGGCCCTGCGCACCGATTGCCACCACTGGACGGCAGCGGCACTTTGCAAGACTGGCACCGGGCGATCCACCTGCCCGTCCTTACCGATGGGCCACAGCGCGAGATTTGGTATCACGGCGCAGGTTGCGAATGCTGGATCGAAGTCGTGCGCGACATCCGCACGCACGATTTTACGGAGGGTGGTGCATGACACAGCCTTTCCGCTTGCCAAAGGGCGGTCTGATCGACCGCAGCCGGGAATTCCGGTTTCACTTTGATGGACAAGAGATGACCGGCCATCCCGGTGATACACTGGCCGCAGCGCTTCTGGCCAACGGCCGCCATTTCGTCGCTCGATCGCTGAAGTACCACCGCCCGCGCGGGATATTGTCTGCCGGGCTCGAAGAGCCGTCAGCCCTTGTCAGCGTCGCGTGCGGGTTGGGTATCGTGCCGAACCTCAAAGTCACCGAGGTTGTCTTAACCGA
This sequence comes from Albidovulum sp., assembly GCA_049646285.1. Taxonomy (GTDB): domain Bacteria; phylum Pseudomonadota; class Alphaproteobacteria; order Rhodobacterales; family Rhodobacteraceae; genus Albidovulum. Next base: position 5,228 of record JBARVN010000167.1, read on the forward strand.
TGGCATGCAGGTGCGAAGCCAGAACAACTGGCCAAGCCTTGCGCGGGACGCAGGTTCGCTGACCGGCCTTGCAGGACGGATGCTGGGCGCAGGGTTTTACTACAAGACGTTCATGTGGCCCAAGGACGCCTGGCATCGGCGCTACGAGGCCTTTTTGCGCCGTGCAGCGGGCCATGGTAGAGTTGACCCTTCCGCTGATCCCGCGATCTACGAAAAGCGCCAGTTATTTTGCGATATTCTGGTAATCGGCGGTGGCCCTGCAGGCCTTTCTGCCGCGCTGACAGCCGCACGCGGAGGGGCAACGACGGTGATCACCGAGGCCACCCCCGATTTCGGCGGCTCGGCGCTTTGGGATCAGGGCGAAATCGCCGGAGCCTCTGCACGTGACTGGGCCACGGATGTGGCGACAGAGCTGCAGACCCTGTCGAACGTCACCGCCCTGCCCCGCACGCTGGCCTTTGGCCAATACGATCACGGCGCGGTCCATGCAGTTCAAAGTGGCGGACCAGGCAACCCTGCCGCTGCGATCTTTTGGAAGATCCGCGCCCGCCGCATCATCCTCGCCTCGGGCGCCATCGAACGCCCGGCGGTGTTTCCCGGAAATGACCGGCCCGGCGTGATGCTGGCGGCCTCGGTGCGCCAATACATCGCGCGCTACGGCGTGGCGCCGGGGCGTCGCGCTGTGGTCGCGGTCGCGGATGACGTAGAGCGTGTAGCCACCTGCGCCGCGCTAAATACCGCCGGGATCACGGTTGCCGGCACTCTGGATGCGGGCGATACGATCCTGTCAACCTCGGGCCGCAAGCATCTGACCGGTCTGCGCCTGCGCCGGGCCACGGGCCGCCGCGAACGCATCGCCTGTGACCTTCTATGCGTTTCGGCAGGCTGGATGCCCACGGCGCATTTGTTCGCCCAAAGTGGCGGCAAGCTTGCATTCGACGCCGATGCGGGATGCCTTTTGCCCCAAGAACACCAAGACCGTCCCATGCGGATCGCCGGGGCTGCACGTGGGGCGCTTGGCCTTGAAGACTGCATAAGCGACGGCAAGGTACTGGCGCACCGCGCTATGGGCGAACTGGAACTGCACCGCCCGATGTCCCTGCCGCTTGCCGCGGTAACGCCGCAGCCGGGCACGTTGCCGCCCGGTCCGGGCAAAGGGATTGTTGATTTTCAAAACGATGTGACAGCCGCCGATTTGGCGCAGGCCGCGCGTGAGGGCTACTGCGATATTGAATTGACCAAACGGTATACCACTTTGGGCATGGGCACCGATCAGGGCAAGACCAGTTGGACCAATGGCATCTTGGCACTTGCAGAGGCCACTGGCGAAAGCGCGGCCAAGATCGGCCACACGACCTACCGCCCGCCCTATTCGCCCGTGCCCATCGGCGCGCTGGTCGGGGCCGAGATCGGTGCGGCCATGACCCCCACGCGCCGTACGCCTTTCCACCGGGCCTTTGCGGCGGCAGGCTGTGTGTTCCAAACCTCTGGGGACTGGCTTTATGCGCGCTATTTCCCGCAGCAAGGCGAAACCATGGCCGAAAGCGTTGAGCGTGAGGTGCGCGCCGTTCGCGGCAGCCTCGGCTGTGTTGATATGTCAACCTTAGGCAAGTTCGAGGTTACAGGCCCGGA
>JBARVN010000168.1:0-2397 GCA_049646285.1 Albidovulum sp.
CGGACAATTAACTGCCGAATCGGGTGATCGTCACACTTTCATGGATCTGGCTTTGCAGTGCTACTTCACCACTCGCAGCGCCGGTTTGTGCGGCTCATTAACGGCCCGTTGATCTGGCGACAGTCGGAAAATAAGGGCCTCGATTTCCCCCAAAGGAATCCCAAGGTCTTTGGCGATGTCGTCCTTAGTCATGCCCTTTGACCAAAGAGCGGCCAAGACCTTTGCGAGCACGGTCGAAACCTCACGCTCGATTCCGTCTGGCTCGCCGCTTCGATAGCCTCGCTTCCCAAGCTCGATCAGCAAAGAACGGTAGTTCCATTCGCTGATATAGCCCAGAGAATTGAGGCGGTATGCCAAGGCCATGGCCGATACCTTCCAACGCTTCTTGGCCGAAATGATCTGCCCAACTGTGAAAAGGTGCGCATAGTCCATCATGTCGTTTTCGGGCATGAGAAATGCCGATGCAAATCTGTCGGCCTGTGTCTCTGCCTCTTTGTCGGCTTTCGACCCTGCGTGGTGATGCAAGACAAGGTGTCCAAGCTCATGTGCCGTATCAAAGATGGACCGTTCCGCCGTCTTCTCTTGGTTCAAGAAAACATAGGGATGTTCCCCGCGCCAAAACGAGAAAGCGTCAACATGCTTGGTCGCTTCCGACAGGGAAAGGACGCGAATACCCTTTGACTCGATCAGCTTGAGAACGTTTCCTATAGGCCTGTCGCCTATGCCCCAATGCTGGCGCAGAAGGCGGGCGGCGACATGCGGGCGGCTACGCTCTTTGCTCAGGTCGATAAGGTCGGCGGCGGGCAGGTTGAAGCGGGAGTCGATCCACTCGTAAAGCTCGATTCCCAACGATCCCGCTGCTTCTGCAGCTCGGCGCTCTTTGGCCTTCATCCGCGACAGACTGCGGAAGCTAACGGCGTCGGTATCAATACGCTCTGGCGCTTCCCGGTAAAAAAAATCAATTGGATAGGAAAGCGCGAACGCCAGGCGCTTCGCTGTCGCTTCATCGGGCGGATGCCCGTTTTCATACTTTGAGAGAGTGACCGCAGACACGCCTACGCGCTCTGCGAGTCCCTTCGCCGTCAGCATCCGTCGTTCGCGGGCTGTTTTGAGACGATCTGCGTTGAACATTAGTGTTTGAAGGAAACGGTGATGTCGAAGTCTTCAATGGGGCCGGTATCGGTTTGCGGGTCTGCCTCCCAGTCGCTGTCAGGCGAATAGATGTATATCCGTTCCATCCAGTGAACAAACTTACCCTTTTCGATCACGGGACAAGACAGTTCCACACTGCCATCAAGGCCAACCATGACATAGTAGGTACGGATACCGTCCTTCAATACGGCGGTGAGGGGGCCGGGTTTCATACCTGCGTTGACGAACAAATCGGGTCCAGAAAGGCTTTCCGCGCCGCTACCCTTTTCGGAGCGTGGCAGGGGCGGCATATTGACACAGCATTTATCAACGTTCTGGAAGCCAATGCGGACAGTGCGATCACGTTTTACAACCGCTTCAATGCCGCAAGTTCTGTCCGGCACGTAGTCAGGACCGACAAGCTGCTGGCGGAGTTCGCCAACGCCGTGAATGTAAGACAACATTCCAGCCGCGTTGAGCGGCATGGAGGGGCTGGCGTCGTCCGCATAGGCGCGGGCGGTTTGTCCGATAGCCATGATCTGCTGGCGAGTGACGCCAAAGTCCTCAAGGCGGGTTTCAACGTCCACCAGTGTGGAGACGATCACGGTGTTGAATGACGGCAATGCTCAGCCCCTTTAAGATTTTCTACATCATACGATGTTGTGTTTCTTAAAGGCAAGTGAAATTTTTCCGATGCTTCGATGGTTGCAATGTCAGCCCGCTGCTTTGCGCTGCCATTCGTGCGCTTCGCGGTCAAGGTCGGCTCCCAGCGGCCTGTGCGCACCACGATCTGCGCCAGGGTGGCACACCGGCGTTCTTCAGATCGGCATCGCCGATCACTTGGTCGCCGATAGGCCCGGAGGCGCACCTGCGCCGTGCCCGGGCCCTCGGGAAGTGAGGCCAAAGCCTCACCCGAAGGGATCGTACTCCGAGACGATCACGACCTCGTCCCCGTCGATTTCATCGGCGGGGACGGCGCCGAAGGTTCCATCCCCTGCCTGGAAGACGACGATCGAGACCATGAGCGTGGCGGCGAGGGAGGCGGCGAAGGCGTGTGCATCTTTGCGGGACATCTGTTTGGCTCCTGTCTTGGAGGCGGGGGACCATCCCCCGCGCGACAGGACCCCGCAGGCCCGAATACTGGCTGACATCACCGGGTGCGTTCGGCTTGCCCGAATCCATCCGGCGGCACGGGCTTGCCCCGTAGTCCGACCCCTCGCGGGTTGATTTTGAGCCCGGGATTCGGGCCAAGGAAGGGAATGGCGA
>JBARVN010000169.1:0-2730 GCA_049646285.1 Albidovulum sp.
ACCAGATGCACCTCGGCATTGCCGGACGGGTTCGACACGATCGACCCGGTCGAGGCGCCGCTTTGCAGCGGTCGCGCCAGTTTGACGACACCTTGGATATAGTTGATCTCATAGTCCTTGCCTTTGATAAGCCGAACAGTGTCGATCACGCGGCCACTGATCCGGTCACGCAGTTGAACGCTGATGGTCTCGGACGCCGATGAGATATCTTGCTTTTCGAGGAAATAGACCGATCCGCCGGTACCCAGGAACACATCACGTTGCGGCAACATGTCGGGTTGGGCCGCATAAAGCATGACCCGCGCGCGCGCTTCGCCTTCGCTGGTTGTCTCTTGCGTGGCGTACCCGCCCTTCAATCCGTAGAGCGTGCGGTCATTTCGGATCAGATCGCCGCCATCAAGGCCTGCACTAAAGTCGCCCCACTGGACATAGTTGCCGTCTTGCTCCACCCGCAGATACAGCCTGCCAGAGGTGGGCGTGTTGTCCAAAATCTCGGAATCATCACCGTAAGTCGGGTACAGATCTTCGGCATCCACGCGCAACACTGTGCTGCGCGGGTCTTTTTCTTCCAGCCGGTGAAAGATGTCTTTCAGATCGCCTTCGCCGGTATCGGCAGATGCGGTAATTTCAACGCCGTTCGCACGGCGCCCATCCACATAAAAAGCCAGCCGCCCGGTCGAGAAGCTATCAGATTTATTCGTGGCCCCATCCTTGCGGCGGCCGAAGGTCAGATCACCCGTGGCCACATAGAACCATTCAGAGGCCGGGATTTCCACGTCGCGCGTCAGATCAAGCGTCTGGCCGGCGCCGCGCACATTCACATCCACGCCGTAGTCGCCCGGCGACAAGATCCGCTGGATCACAAAGCCGCCCGACGGATCAGGGCGAACCTGCTCGCCAAGGGCCGTCACAACACCGCCAGCAGCAACGCCGGTCCCTGAGACCGTAACCGCACCACCATGCACCGGGATACGGCGGATCGCTGTGCTGTCGGACCCATCCTCAACCCCGTCCGTCAGATCGCGCTGATCGGGGCGGCCAAGGGCCAGCGGGCCCGTCTCATCATAGCGGCCCTTCGCGTCATAGACGCGGTGCACCACGATAATATCCTTGCCTTCCGGCACGGTCAGGCTGGCCTGTCCGTTCGGGTCAATCGGCACAATCTGAACGGTCTTTGCGCCGCCTCGGGCAGACCTGTCGATCACGCGCAATTCACCGCGCGCAACAAAGGCCGGATAGTTCAGCGCCGATTGCAAGCGCACTGTGTCGCCCGCGCGGAAGGCTTCATCCGGGCCAACCACTTCCAGATCCAGACGCGGGTTCGCACCCAAACCATCAAAAACCACCTTAACATCGGCATCGGCCAGCGCCACATCGGTGCGGCGCACCACATTGGCAACGCCCGGATCTGAGCTGATCGCATCGCCGTTGATCGAAATCACAAAGCCGCTGGCAGCCCCTGTCGGCCGGGCGCCTGCCGCATCGGCGTTTTCCTGCACCGGCATCAAAACGGCGGTTCCCGCATTTGACTGCTCGCAACTCGGCGGCACCGCACCCCCAACAAGCGTGCATTCGGCCCCCTGCTGCGCCTGTGCGGATGTCGCCAGAAACCCAAGTGCCGTGGCACCAAACAGGCGGGTAAGACGCGTGGTCTGATTTGATTTGAACATGATACGCACCCTTACTGGACCCTGTTGATCTGGCGTTCGATCGTCAGCTTGTACTGACCTGCCTTGCGCCACCGTTCGCGGATCAGGGCCTCAACGCTGTCCAGCCGCGACTTGACCAGCGCCAGATCTTCAGACTGCCGATAGTAGCGCAGCCGCAGGATCGATGGTTCCACACTCAGCTTCTTGATCAGTTGATCCACACCAGATTGCAGCGCCGATGACGGTTCAGAGCCAGAAAAGGCCGCCCCCATCAGATCAACATCCACAGCCGTCCCAAGCGTCGCACCAAAGTTCAGGCGCGCCATGGTACCCGGCATCACGCGGATGACCCGCGGGTTTTCGGTGGTCAGATGATAGCCGGTCGGCAGAGATCTGGTGTCAAGCTTCAGCGTGAAATTCGACCCGATCTTGGCGGGAAGCTCCGCACAAGGCACGTTATAGCGACCGTACTCATCCGTGGTGATAATGGTCCCGTTCACCGTGGCCAGACGCACACGCGGCAGGCCAGGCTCAATCGCTTCGGCAATAAGACGCTCTTCAAGCTTTTTCGGGTCAGCGCGTTCTTCATCCGTCATAGGCTTCAGTTCGCGCCCGTCAGGCCCGTCTTGATACCCGTTCATATTGCGATCATCAAAGACCTTGCCGATGATATCGCCACAATCGAACACCGCCTCGGGTACCACCCGCAGCGTCGCAGTTGCGACCCCGGATATTGGAACACCGGTCGAACCAAGGGCGTATGTCTCATTGACATAGCTGCCGCCGCCGCCCGCGACACGGGCATCCAGCGTAATCGTCACCGTCGCCCCTGCCGCGATGGTCACGCCCGCCCATGACAGGCTGTTTCCGGTCACCACTGGGGCAGGCGTTGCAGCCCCGTTGAACATGGCGGTTCCCGGTGTGTAGACCAACCCAGACGGCAGGTTGTCGACCAACGTCAATCCCGTCAACGCAGTCAGCTGCGTGTTGTTAAAGGTCAGCGTAAAGGTCGCGGTTCCGCCGCGGCTCACCTGGGCAGGCGATACCGTCTTGGTGGCCTGAAGGGCGGTGGTTGCACCGA